>WRER01000013.1 GCA_009779205.1 Methanobacteriota archaeon
ACGAAAAATCCTATACAAGGATAGTACGACCCGCATGCAAAAACACAATTTTCGTGTCTTTTGTGTCTTTCGTGGTTGGAATACATGAGAACTTTTTTTGCCGACATTTGTATGAAATCAGTTTGCGAGGAAGTCTAATATCATGTGTATCTGTGTGGTGAGATAAAAGATAGAGGTTGGATAGCTATTACAGACTATACATCATAAAACAGATGACAGTGACAAAATCCCTGCTGTTTAATTTCATCCTTGTGAAAGGCACATGGACAGATTATTTTGTTGTCATTCTCAGGATCCCCGGTTCTTATACGACAGGGGCAGTACGTTGCACCATGCTTTATTGCATTGTTATGTAACCCTTTCATAACCAGGTTCAATCTGTCTATATCTGAATTGAACACAAAACCCTGTGATGTTGCATATGCTTGCAGCCGCTCTCTCATCTCTGCTTCGGACTCTGTCATGATAATAGATTGAGTTATGTACTATATGTAGGATTATGTCTTGATAACCCACATTTCGCATCAACTGAAAAATAGTATTCATTTTTTGGCAATTACTCTTATGTGATGAGAGTATGAAAATAATTAGATTAAGTTAAAAAAATTATAAGTGGTAAGAAAATTTTCTATTATACTATCATTTTTGTTGAAATTAGAACGTTATTTGTATAGGTGCGAAAAGCGGGTGATAAGACAAGGAAAAAGTTAAAAAGTAAAATGCACATTTACCGCTTAAAAGCGAATTTTCCAGCATAAATGGCCTTTTCTTTTGCATCCTGCTCGATTCGAAGAAGCTGATTATACTTTTCAACACGCTCCCCACGACTTGGAGCACCTGTCTTAATTTGTCCGGTTTGAAATGCTACTGCGAGATCTGCAATAAATGTATCTACTGTCTCCCCACTTCGATGTGAGATCATAGCTCCCCAATGTGCGTGCTCTGCCATGAGAATCGCATCGCATGTTTCTGAAACACTTCCGATCTGATTGAGTTTAATAAGTACTGCATTTGCGGCATGTTCTTCGATGCCTCGTTTGATCCGGGTGACATTCGTGACAAAGAGATCATCTCCTACCAGCTGTATCCGATCTCCTATCTTTTTCGTCAATGCTTTCCATCCATCCCAGTCATCCTCTGCCAGACCATCTTCGAGTGAGATTATTGGATAGGTATTACTTAGATCTGCCCAGTAATCAACCATTTCGCCGGATGTTAGATTTCGGTTTTCGTTTTTTAAGTGGTATGAACCATTTTCATAGATTTCAGTTGTTGCAGGATCCAGTGTAATACAGACATCAGTGCCTGAGGCATACCCTGACTGCTCAATTGCGGTGCAGATCAGATCCAGGGGGTCAGTATTTGATGCAATTGCTGGCGCAAACCCTCCTTCGTCACCAACTCCGGTTGTCATACCTTTTTTCTTCAGCACCCCTTTCAGTGTTTGATAGATCTCTGAACCCCACTGCAATGCTTCTGCAAAAGTTTTTGCACCAACCGGTGCGATCATAAACTCCTGGAAATCAGCACCCTGCCAGTTTGCATGAGCTCCACCGTTCATGATATTCATGCATGGAACCGGAATTACAACCTTATCCGATTTGGCTTCTGAAAATTCTGAAAGATATTTCCATAATGGTATCTGCTGCGCAGCTGCACTCGCTCTTGCGATGGCCATCGATGTTGTCAGAATGGCGTTTGCACCGAGCACACCCTTATTATCTGTATTATCTGCTTTTATCATGCAGGTATCGATCTCACGCTGCTTCGTTGGATCCATACCAATAAGCAAAGGTGAAAGAGTTGTATTGACGTTTTTCACTGCGGTACGTACACCTTTTCCGCCATATCTCTCTTCATTATCTCGTAACTCTACTGCTTCGTGTGCACCGGTTGAAGCACCAGATGGACAGGCGGCACGTCCCATAATACCAGATGAGAGTGTTACGTCAACTTCAACCGTTGGATTTCCTCTGCTATCCAGAATTTCACGTGCCAGAATAGATGCAATCGTCTCTGTTGTACTCATGAATATCTCAATCTAACATATGGGAGATGCACCTGAATATACTTAGCTTTTTACCACTAACATCCAATGTTTTCGACATCAGGTCTGATTCAACTCCACATTAAATCCAAGGCTCGCGGCAAGCTCTCTGGTCTTTTTTCTAGTTTCAGCAATACGCCACTCTTCATTAATTTGGACAACATGAATTCTGGAGAGGTGATCCAGCAAAGCTTCGAGTGACCACTCTTTTAATAAATCCAATTCTTTCTGTTTCGCCAGAATTCTGCAAGCGATAGAAATGGTAATGTGGCCGAAGAATGACCAAGCCACAAAACCTGCATCATCCCGCACATAACTGGCATCCTGCTCATATGTATTGCGAAGGGTGTTGAAGAGGTGTTCAATATCCCCCTGAACTTTATAAATTTGAGATATATCTGGCGCTGATTTATCAATGATGTTGGTACGTAGAATAATGATTCCGAATTTCTTCTCAGCTTCTTTTGTCTCATTCAACCCTCTTTACACGGGGCGATTCCGTCAGGGGTGACGACACAAATCTGCTCTCCTGTGACTTTGACTGACTTTTTCTTTGCCTTGCCCACCGGGATTTTCGCTTGTACATGTAATATCCATTGCCGATTTTTTTAATTTCAAAACCTTGCTTTTTTTATTTTTGACCCATTCTGGAAGTGCCAGATTCATTTCTCGCAACGACAGTCCTGATTAGATCTATATATATCAAAATTTTCCTTTGAATGTAATAAAAATATAGCAAAATATCCTTGTTTCAGAAAGTTAAAAGAGGTTTGATGTGATCTGAATCAGAACCTATGGAGGTAAACTCTGGACGATAGTGTTTTACCTGGCAACACAGAGTTGTACGAGAATATGGATTTTATACATCTTCTCGTCATTATTGGCATCATGCTGAGTATTATGACCGCAACATGTGTGTACACGGTAAATCGATATCGGACAATTGGATATGCAGCACTTTTAAGTTTTTTTATCATGCTTTTGGTTATATCTCAACTCCTTGCCACACGCCCTGCAGAATTCAACTTGTATTTTTTCACTATCGTTGCTCCAACCGCGGTTATTGCCTATTCATTTACCGCAATTGTCAATGATATGATAAATGAGATCTATGGAGAGAAATGTACTCATACCGCGGTAAATATCGCTCTTGCTACTCAGGTGATTATGGTTATTTTGATCTTTCTTGCTTCGCAGATAACACCGGCGGTTTTCTTTGAGCATGAGGCAGCCTGGCAGGATATGTTCGGACTTTCCCTTCGCATCGTGTTTGCATCCTGGGTCTCATTCTTTATCTGTCAGCATCTTGATGTCTGGGTATTTTCTCGGTTGAAAGAAAAAATCCCAAAACAACTTGCTTTACGTAGTACCACTTCAAGCTCATTGAATCTGACATTAGACAGTATTATCTTCATTACTATTGCATTTCTTGGAGTAATGCCAATTTTGCCTCTGATTATCGGACAAATTATCATGAAAAATCTGCTTATGCTCTTTGGCACTCCCTGGTTTGTTGCATACAAGAAAAAATTGAATTCTCGTGATTAATACATAATACTCTCATTAGATCAATTAAAAGGTCATTTTTTCACAATATTTCTCTTTTGTGCATGGTGCTTTGATAGACCTTTTTTCTGAAATAGGTTTTGTCTTCATTCATGAATAGTGATAAGCGAGGTACATATTGCTCAGTTAAATAACCATAGGTATATATTTGCTTGTGCTAGATTGAGTTCGTATCTTGGTGACACCATGGTATGAAACAATTGAGTGGAATAGGATTAATCCTGCTATTCCTGCTCTGCACGGCAGGAAATGGGGCGGCGGATTATCTCCCGAACTCAACACTCGAAACTCAGCAGATCAGGGTCTTTACTCTCATCGATACTGTCGGGGTCGTTATTGAAAAAATGACATTATCATGGGATGTAAGTACCGGGGGGTTGTATGATGGACTTTTATATGGAGAACGTCAAGGTTCTCTTACGTGGACTGATTCAGTCATGACGAATGGGGGTCGTTTCCGTGAAACAAGGACATTAAACCTTGATACGGCTATGCAAACTGCTGGTATACCAAACTTTGATCAAACCAGGGTTATCACATATGAAAGTGAAGGTTCAAGTCATATGTTGATGAATGAAGCTTTGAGTATTGCTCTGTACGGAAGCGTAAGCAGCACTGATAAACCACTTGTCTGTATATTCAGTAAACCAAGTACAGAACAAATACCTGGCTTTTGCAATAAAGCATCTGCAAAAAGTTCGCTTCGCAGTGTTACATCAGCGGCTATTACAACTGCTGGTTCTGCACGAATTACTGGTGCTGATGCATTAGTGCCAGCAGCCCTTGCATATGAGATTAGTGTAATGCCTACTCAAGCTTCAGACATTGGCTATGCTGATGCAACAGTTTCAACGCTTTTCACTCTCTCCATCCTGGAAGGACGGGAGACTGATATAACGTTGGATACCTGGAACCAGTCGGCATCAGAACTTACATATTCTGATGCTTCAACAGCTTCAGGGTATATTACTGCCTTCACAAAGGTGTTTGAGTATCAGTCCGGGTTGGCAATCTCCGCCCGCTGACCTCTTTCTTTTTTATTATTCATCGTTTATTTCTCTAGTCAGATGCTTACTTTCTATACCTTTTGGCACAGATGATGTTCTCAGTTATTATGTACCTTACACGTGAAGAAGAGAAGATTGTACAGGGTGAACACGGAGAGACACTTCAACAGCTTATAGAGATCCTCATTGGCGTAGGCACAGTATTTGGAGCGACGAAGATGATACCTGTAAAAAGTGTGCAGGTATCAGGTGCATCATATAAAACAATCGGAAAATATGGGCTTGAATGGCTTGAAAGTCTTCATGCAAAAGCGGTTGTTCCGGCAGTGTTGAATCCTATTGGTATGGATAAAATGCGATATTCTTCGATGACACTACATGACGAGTTCATTACAAATCAACAGGCAGTGATAGCTGCATATGCACGACTCGGTATTCAGTTGGAGTGTACGTGCACACCTTATTATCTCTCAGCTCCTGCATATGGAGAACATATCGCGTGGGCTGAATCTTCTGCTGTCTGCTATTCGAATTCTGTGTGTGGAGCTCGAACAAATAGAGAAGGAGGCCCATCTGCACTTGCAGCAGCATTGATTGGAAAAACACCGTATTATGGACTTCATCTGGTAGAAAATCGTGCACCACATGTCACAATTTCAGTAGAGAATGCACCACCAGCTGGGGACCTCGATTCTTCATGGTACGGAGCACTTGGTTTTCTTGTCGGAAATATGGTTGGAGCTCAGATTCCTTATTTTACCGGTATTCGTCCGGCACGAGATCATCTAAAAGCACTTGGTGCTGCAATGGCTGCGAGTGGAGCAGTTTCATTGTTTCATGTACATCACATAACTCCTGAATCTGAGATTTTTAATTGGGATCCTGCTATGTTTGAGACGATTCACATTACAGATGAAGAGATAAAACAAGTGTATCTTGACTCCTATCAGGATCATGTGGATGCAATTGCAATTGGATGTCCCCACTGCTCTCCGGCTGAGTTATTGCATATTGCAGAGGAGTTAGATGGAAAAACCGTGAAAAAACCGTTATACGTCTTTGCATCTGCATATGTTATTTCTACCTGCCCTGATGAAGTGGCCATCATTGAGAAAGCAGGTGGGAGGGTATATGCAGATACGTGCATGGTTGTCTCTCCTGAGATGGAGCAATATGAGTGCATTATGGTGAATAGTGGAAAAGCACATGTATATGTGCCTACGATGTGTTCTGCCAGATCTCGGATTGCGCCGTTACATGAGTGTCTGGCTGAAGCACTTATGTAGTAGAAGCAGTAGAAAAGAGCGAAGACGGTGATTGAGTTATGGTTGACGAGAAAAAAATTGCTTTGGCGGTAGCTTATATAGGTGTTCCGCAAAAATCAACATGACTTAATCTTTTGCTAACTTAAAATAATTAATTGAAGTGACTTAATAAGGCATTATGGCCTACAAACGTGCAATTTCGCGTAAACCCTATGCTATTATGATGCATATGCAAGATACAATGAGAATCTGTGTTGTTGGCATGATCTATTCTTTATGTCCACTGTGATATATATTTTCATAATTTTTTAATAAATAATTCTGTTCACTCTGCTTTGTGTGTATTTATACTGCATATCGAAGAAGTGCGGCAACACCTCCAAGTGCCATCAGTCGCTCCCCTGGTTCAAATCGCGAAGAAAGTATAACTACATCTGCTCCAATCTGCTCTGCTTTTTCTAACAGTGATGTGTATTGCTTCTCACGAAGCAGGAGATCCACAAGCATGACTGTTTCAGTTGCACTGAATTCAATTCCACGTAAAACGTCATTATATCCATAGGCACAGGGTTCATCTTTTGCAATGCGTTTTAGAAGTTCTTCAATAGTTGAAATCTCGTGTGTAAGCTGCATGTTTCCAATGAGCTTGTCAATCGCTCCAAGACCGACAACTTCCTGTACTGCTCCTGCACCTGCACGGCGAGTTTCAAGCACTAATGGTGGCTTTTTCTCTTCAAATCTGCGTCGATACCTCTGCGCGAGATCTTCTTTAATAAAGCCCGGGCCTGCAATAACAAGCGGACCTTCTATAGAGGTGAGGTTGTCCAGAATAATACGGTAAAAATCGTCCCTATTATCACAATCTGCTCCTTTACCACTTCCTTTTACAATGGAAAAAACTTCTTTTGGCCCATAACTCCGAAGCTGAAATAAAAATGCTTCCCCTTCTTCAATGGCAAGGATACTGATCTCTTCACGTCCTGCTTTCGATGCTCGTTCAATACGCTCCAGATCTACCTTATGCCAGGTTCGAATAACAGAGATCTGATATCCTGGCTCTACATTCACCGTATGGTGCGATCCAATATCTACTCCGCTTTCAATGACGCCAAATACGCGAAGGCGGGTGACGTACTCTGAAAATGTAACTTGTTCGACGCGGATCCCTAATCGAACTTGCCGTTTTTCCTGTTTTTCAGGTCTGATTTTGTCAGAAGTGGCTTCGACACTCCGAAGCGTCGTTGCAAATACGAGTGATCCGATCGCGATGAGATGTTCAAGATGCCAGAGATCATCAGCAGATTCTGGTGTTAATGTAATTTCGCCATATGATCGTTGCAATTCTTTTACTTCTACTCGCATATCATTCTCCTGCGTCTTTCAAATCAGATCCTCCAGGTGGTACAAATGCAGCAATGGCTTCTGCATTCAAAGCAAATTTGAGCGATGAAGCATCAGCTGGGGACAGTTTTTCTCGTAGTATTTTTACAACCTTTTTTGCAATATCATTCGGCTCATATGTGCCTGGAACTAATGTAATAGCGAGCTCTGCTCTCTTTGATATGGCTTCTTTGGGGCCTCCAATTATCTGAGTTACCGGTTTTAGTTCAAGTCCTATCATGATGTGAAGCGGAACATCCTTAAACCACTGCCGTTCTCCTCGAATAATAAATGAACCTCGTGAGACATATTCACCAGATTCTGTTGTTTTTGAGACCTGATCCGGACGTGCGGCATACACATCAACAAAGAAATGTCCTGATCTCCACGCTCCGGAATATGATGCCGCAAATGCTGCGACTTCATCCCATTGCTTTGTCTGACCTTTTACGATCACGACACTGGCACCAAAGACATCTGCATGAAGAAATGTGTCTTTTCCTTCTAGGTATTTCTTGACGAGTTCTTCGTTCTGCCTGGCATCTTTACCACCTACAACCAATGTGTTGTCACTTGTGTAAAACCATCTAAACCGATGATACCATTTCTTTTTTGGTCTGATGAATTGGGCTGTTTTGCGCTGCTTTTGCGGACGTACTGTTTCCATTGCGTTTTTAGCACCATGGATTTTGCGTTTGTATTTTTTTATTTCATCGTAATAATGGCCGCAATTTGCTTCTATGTTTTCATGGACATAAATGAAAATCGGTTGCCCTACGTCTATTTCCACCGCTGCTTTATCTGGAAATACCTTTTTTACTTTTGATCCAGGTCCTGTTGTGTCAGATTGTAATATCTGTTCGATTTCCTGCCATGAACGCTGTTTGGATGCATTCGCTAGTGTTGTGATGACATCAGAAACGAATTGATAGTTTTCATAGATTAATTCCAATTTTCTTTCATTTTCTGCAATTTTTCTTTCAAATGTTTTAATGGCATTTTCCTGCTGAATGCGAATACGATCTTCGCGTGAGATAAAGGGACGTTTTTCACTTTTCGTCTTTGGAATTACTGTAGGATAAAATGCTTCAAGTGCCTGTTCAAATGTCTCATATGGACCAGATTGAATTTTGATTCCAATATCTATTGGGTTACATCCTTGCTGTGTGATAACAGGTGAACGGTTCGTTCTAACGTTGGTGAGCAAGGAATGGATCGCATCATAGATGCGGACTCCATCAACATCTGCCGCCGGGGTTTCTTTTGGAATCTGGGTAGTATTGCAGATATATTCCGCGTACATCCCTCCAAGATAGGAACCAACTGCCAGTGCCCGCACAATATCACGATCATCAGCTGTAAGCTGTGCTGTAAATGCTTCACTTGTTATCTGACTTACATCCTGGCTAAAAAACTGATACATTACTCCCGGAAGGACGGTTCTATCCTTGAATTTGTGTCTGATGAAAGGGTGAATGATAGTATAGTCCTCAGCACAGAGGATGATATTTCCTTCATCAAAGAGCTCGATGATGAGATGGAATAATTGTTCTGATTTTTGGATATCAATGGATATTGTACGCTGAAGTCCGTACTGTGTTATAGCAGTAACTCTTCCTCCATTGACGTATTTGCGAAGAAACATCGCATACTGAGGCGGAAGTTTTGGGAGGTCTGGAAGCTCAGATACCTGATGCATTCTTTTCCCAGGTTCGATTAGTATGTTAATTTTTCTCTTATTGCTGGTATTTAGCCTGATATAAACCGTTTTTGTATCTGATTGGTATATTTTGTGAATCCAGCAGGGCAGCATATCTGACAGTTCTGCAGTTACTGCTACAAGATCTACTGCATTCATCCCTTGCATGGTAGCCATGTGGAGATGTGTTTCGTGTTTGATGAGATAAAGCTCGATGTCTTTTACATGATCTTTGTTACTGGTATGTATAGCATTATATGATTTATTATTTCAACATTTCTAAGTATGGGAATTGTTCTAAATTCAATGTATTTTATAATTATTGTTTATTTTTAAGTGGAGATTCGACATCATATAACTCAAAACAATACATTTTGTTCGTGTCTGTGTTGTGTGGAGGAAAAGTAGAGGAAGGGGTGTACATCTGCACCGTCAATGACAAAATGTTAAAAGGCAATTCTGTAACTGATGGTTGCAGATGTGGCGATCCCCACAAAACGCAATTTTGCACCATTGATGACAGAAATAAGTCCGCCGAAAAACATCGTGGAAAGTGCTAGCATGCAGTGTCACTTAAATTTCTACACTGATAGGGTAGAGGTGTTTAAGTTTCGTTCGAGCGTCAGTAGTTGTAAAATGCCATCCAACTCCTTTTTTGCTAGCATTACGTTGATTTTCCCATGCTGCCAACTCTTTGTTAAGAGCCTCAATACTTGGATTCTTTGATTATGAGGCATTGTGTCGCGAGTGCCGACAACTCAATTTCAGCAACTATTGAGCTAACTGTCGTGTTTGGGAGTGTGGTGATTTTGCCGACAGGCAAAGTACTATGGTTTGACAGGATGTTTTGATTATGTGAGAGAAAGCTAGATATGA
>WRER01000014.1 GCA_009779205.1 Methanobacteriota archaeon
TCTATCTCTGCTGACACCCATTTGGGATCCGGATCTGGGAAAAATTCGTGAAGTAATTCCTTTCCGATGCCTTCTGCGCATCGAACTGGAGCGCCAATTGCAGGACGCTTTTCAACTAAAAGGGTGGAAAGTCCTGCTTCTGCAGCAGTTTTTGCAGCGAGGGCTCCGGATGGACCGCCGCCAATCACCATAACATCGTAATTTGTCTTCATTACGAAACCTCCAAAGCACCAAGGGGACAGGCACGTGAGCAGATCGCACAGGATGTGCACTCGTCTGCATTAGGTTCAAGATATGCATCAATGAGTTCTAATGCCCCGCTCGGGCAGACAGAAACACAGCACCCACAATATGCACAAATGTCACGGTGAACAACAATCATACCTTATTAGATGAGTGTTACGATCCTTAATGGTTATGCAATTTAAGTATTTTTGGTTAGCAAATGTTTAAGTCATGTTGACTTTTGCGTAACTCCTATGCAATTTTGTTAGACTGAGAAAACAGTGCAGATGGAAATAAGGGAGTAAAGAGTAAAAGAGAAAATATAAAAAAAAGAGACTTAGCCGAACAGAGCTCCAAGCCCTGCCATTCCACTCTCTTCGCTCTCTTCCTTCTTTTCCTCTACAACCGGAGCCTCTTCAACGGCAACGGCAGCAGCAGCTGCGGGTGTAGCAGCAACGGCAGCAACAGGTGCGACAGCAGCCATATTAATTGCCTCTTCAATGTTTACACCATCAAGGGCTGCAACAAGTGCCTTGATGCGGGATTCATTCACGTCGATACCAGCGGCAGTGAGAACTGCCTTTACATCATTCTCATTAATTGGCTTACCAGCCTTGTGTAACAGGAGTGCTGCGTAGATATATTCCATTATATTCACCTAAATTTCGTATAGATTTCACAATTTTTGACAATTATTCAACTACAACCGAAAGTGCGTTTGCTTCACGCTGTGCCTTTCCAATAATTCCATCTATGAGGTCAGCAGAATACACCGCTGCTTCAACACCAAGATTACGTGCTTCACGTACAGCCTTGGTAATGATAAGCCCTGCGGTATCCTTTGTTGGATATGCTGCATTCACAGACAAGTTTACTGCATGAGTTGCTGCTGCTACAAGATCATTGTAGAATGCGTCCTCATCAATTGCAAGTACTGATGGTTCGTAGATATCATTCTCATAGAATGCAGCCTGAAGCATCAGACCAATGTCCATTGGTTTGATATCGAGCTTAACAAGTGCATCTGCGAGTTTTTTATTAATCTCTTCCCCAGCCTTTACAACAGTCTTTGTCTCGCGAATGGTAACCTTACCAGATTCAATAGCTGCTGGAATACCAGCCTGCTGCAATTCAGCAACAATTGGACCAGGTTTAAAACTCGTTGGACCCTTTGAAATTACAATGTCTTCTGGTGCTTTTTCACCAGAACGGGCTGCCATCTTTGTTTTTGTCTTCTCCAGTGTGCTGTACAATGTAAATGGATTCTCATTCGTAAAGATAAGCGCAGAGTGTCCACTCAGATATTGTAGGATATCGGAAGAATCCTCTTCGCGCAGAGCGTTCGTGATGAGAGTATTTCTCGTCATCCGGAGCTCAGCCCGACCCCGAAGATTGCGCCTGATATCCTGAACCTGTCGTGCAGGAATACCGTACATATCCACAAGACCAACAAGTTTATACTCATTGACAAGGCGCTTAATCTCAGCAACCTCGTCTTGCTTCCATTTTGGTAGATGTGAAGTAAACAGACCCATCTAAATCACCCTGACAGCTGGTCCCATCGTCGTCTTCACATAGACGGACTTGATCTGAAAAGCTCCCTGTTCCAAGGATGCTTCAACACGGCTCAAAATCGCGTCCATATTGTCAGTGAGGTCATCATCTGACATTACGGTGGTTCCGATCTTCACAGAGAAGGTCTTTTTATCTTTCGTGCGTACTCGAACTGACTTTCGCAGTCGTTCTATCATCGGTCTGATATCAACTTCTGTCGTAATTGGCTGTGGCATACGCCCGCGTGGACCAAGCCTTGGACCAAGCCAGCGACCAACAAGGGGCATAACACCGGTCTCCGCAAGGAAGAAGTTGTACTCATTTGCAACTCTTCGTGCTTCGCGTGGTTCACCACCAAGTCGCTGAATTTCGTCAGGACCAATGATAATGTCTACTCCCGCATCTTTACCCTGGGTTACGATATCACCAGACCCAAGGACAGCAATCTTTGCAGGATTGCCATTTCCATGCGGAAGAAGAATTGTCTGATCAATACGGTTTTTAGGCTGCGCCATATCGATATTTTTTAAGTTAATGGAAATATCGACGCTTTCAGTGAACTTACGTTCAGGCGCCTTCTCCTTTGCCGTTTGGATCGCGTCTATGATGACGCTTCTTTCAACCATTATTCCCCTCCATAGTGAGACGACCGTAGTTTTTACGATCTTCTATGGTTAATTACATTATTCTTATGCGTTAATGACCGCATCATGCGTGCCTGCATCGATCTCTTTGAAGAGATCTTTAGGCTTCGTGCCATTGACGGTAACTCCCAAGCTGACGCATGTTCCAACAACTTCTTTCACTGCATTTTTCATGTCATATGAAAGCATACTGTCAAACTTCATCTTGGCAATACCAACGATGGCGTCCAGCGAAACATCGCCAACAAATTGCGTACTTGGTTCCCCGGAACCTTTTTCAATGCCAGCCTCTTTCATGATAAGAGCTGTTGTTGGTGGAATACCAACAGAAACGGTGAAATTCTTCTTATCATCGACTTCAATCGTTACCGGAACCTGCATACCATTAAAGGACGCAGTCAAGCTATTGATCTCATCGATAACCGCTTTTACATTGATTCCAAGTGGACCAAGTGCTGGACCTAAAGGAGGTCCTGCTGTGGCTTTGCCGCCGGATACTAATACCTCGACCACTTCTGCCATTGTCACTCACCCTTTGTGGCACATTCAAAACAAAGATATGACACTCATTAACATAGAGCCATACAGAGCAAGAATGCCATCTGGGTTTACTAAGGTTATCACGCTTTTTATAAAAAGATATCAGTTGTGTATATGCCATCAATCAAAAGTTACGGGAAGGATCGCAAAAAAAGGTGATATTATTATAATTACTATATACTAATCATCACCATGATCAATAATACGTACATTATCCCCACGAACAGTTATCGGAATCGGGAGTACACTCTCATACAATTCAACGGTAATTTCTTCCTTCGCTGAGTCTACGCGCTTCACAATCGCTTTTTCGCCTTTGAATGGACCTGATATCAACTCAACAATAGTACCCTCATCAATACCAGTGACAGTCGGCTTTGGTGTCAGATAGTGACCAACCTCATCAAGTGACATGGCACCTTTCAATACGATGCGTGCACTAGGAACACGTTCCATCAACTCTTCAACACGAGCCAGTGGCTCATATGTCTCAACGAGAATATAGCCTTTCAATTCATCAGGTACAATCACAGACGTTATGGCGATATCATCGATATCATCTTTAACTGCGGCATAAATATTATCAGCAACTGCCCGCTCCTGCCGGTTCGTCGTTTTCACCGCATAAACTGATGTCTTTAGTTCATCCATTGAGATCGCTTATGGCATAAATAGGAAGAGTTCGTAGATAATAAATCCGATAATCCCAATAATGACGACTCCAATAGCTGCAATCAATGAGATTTTGGTGAACTCCTCTTTAGTTGGAGTTCGCGCAAGTTTAAGAACACGGAAATATTTTCGAAACAGTTCTTCATTCAGGTTAAACTTTGGAATTTCAATATTTGGTTTGTTAATATCCATATATGTTGCACCACATGTGTGTATTGTGTATTACTTTAGAAAATCAATTTCAAAATGGTTCTGAATTTCTGAGGAATGTCTTTCACTTCTGCCATATATTTGTGGCGACCGAACACCCGTCAGAATTAAAAGCACACGGACTGATCCCTGCATCTCAGGATGAATCTGCACGCCCCAGATAATACGAGCATCAGATGAAATCATCTGATGAACCTGTTTTACAACACCCTCAGCATCAGCAAGAGTCATGTCTGGTCCACCAGTAACATTCACAAGCGCTGCTGTTGCACCACTAATATCAACGTCAATGAGGGGAGACCGCACCGCACGCTGAACTGCATTCTCTACTCTGTCAGGCCCATCACTCTCACCCATACCAATCATCGCAACTCCGCCTCGCTGCATAATTGTGCGAACATCTGCAAAATCAAGATTCACAAGGCTGGGAACCGTAATAAGCTCAGTAATTCCCTTTACTGCCCGCATCAAAACCTCGTCAGCTACCTTAAATGCCGCAGAAAGAGGAAGGCGGGGAACAATATCCATAAGTCGATCATTTGGAACAACGATAACAGTATCTGCAACTTCGCTCAAGCGAAGCAGACCTGCCTCTGCATTTTCCCGACGGATCGATCCTTCAGCAGAAAATGGCAAGGTAACAATGGCAATTGTTAAAGCATCTTGATCACGTGCTGATTTTGCAACTACAGGAGCACAGCCAGTGCCAGTGCCTCCACCGAGGCCAGCCGTAATAAAAACAATATCACTGCCCTCTACCGCTTTTCTGATCTCAAGTTCGCTTTCAAGTGCTGCTTCTTCACCTACCTGAGGATAAGACCCTGCACCAAGACCGCGGGTACGTTGCTTTCCGATGAGGAGCTTATGCTCTGTACGCACCGTTGCAAGATGCATGGCATCGGTATTGATGGCATATGTCGTCGTACCCGGGATTCCTTCCTCATTAATCCGATTCACCGTGTTTGAACCACCGCCACCACAACCAATAACAGTCACTTTCGTCTGCAGAGAAGAAAGAATCTTATCAACGTCTTCACCGGCATGAACGGGAGTATCTGCCTGCACCCTGCTCAGGGCTTCTTCTACGATAGATCTCATTGTTATAATCTCATATTGTGTGATTTTTCCATGTGAGCATCAGATGATACGACGATGGTATACTCTTCATCATCCATAACCATGTCTGGGTGAATTTCACATCCATCTTGAATAATGCTCTGACCAGACATGAGCTTTCCGTACGCTGGGCCTGGGAAAATGCCAAAATCCTTTGCTTTGGCAGGATTAAAGCGCTGTTTGCGCATGGTAAGGACGCCATCCTCATATGTACAGGTATGCGCAGTACATATAATTCTAACACAGGCTTGTATTAACTCATCTGTTCTTTGCGCAATGCTGGACTCATCCACGATGAATGTGTTCAGTACAGCAATGCCATTTCCTGAAAAATGAATACAAGGAATGCGATAAATAGTATCCAAAAACGTGTTATGGTTATTTTTGTCATCAGGTTTCTGATCAACTTTCTGAGCTTCCAAAACAAGATCCTGATTGATGGTTAGAGCCACAGGATGAGTTAACTCCTCGATATGATGAGGGTGTGCAGCAACAGTCATATCGGAAAAGATGTCGGAAACGAGAGAGAGAGCAAAGCGATACACCGAGAACGAAGCACCCTTGAGATGAACAAGTTCAGTCTGGCTAACAACAGGAAGATCATATGCAGCTGCAAGTTGTGCAATGCTTGTAATCTCCGCGTTAGATAGTGATTTTTTATCAATATACACTCCCTCTGCCTGTGACATTGCAACCATCTGAGTAAACAGTTCATCAGTGAGGCACACTATCTGGCGGGTTGGCATAATGTGTCCAAATGCTCCTCGTGAGATACGTGAGACCTCAGTCTGTCTCGCTGCATAATGACTGCCTCCAAACCCAATAAGAGGAATGGAATCTCTCTCCTCATACACATACTTACTTTTCTTTATGACCTCAATAACGGCTTCTGCCACTGCCTGCGCCGCACGCTTATCATGCCATTCTCTCTCAGTCGAACCTATTTCAACAAAAAAAGATGGTAATACGAGCGAAGTCGGGCCATGATGAGTAACCTCATAAGAGACAGTATACCCCTCTGGCACCCTCGCTGCAAGCTCAGTAAATGCGGCATGCATCAAATGAGGATCAGTCCGGCTCAGAGTCCCAGGTTCCCCACCGAGATCAGCTGAGCCATAATTACCAGTTGCATGCACGGTCAATGTTGGGACTGCTCCTTTTCCTGCATGTCGTGAAAGAAAAATGGCGCATGTAATACCCTTATTCACCCAGGTTTCGAACGTATCATCTATCTCAACCAATCGTCTAGAAACGATAAGATGAGAAAAAAGTGAGGCATACGTACTCTCTAAAATAAATGAATGGATCAGCGTACCTGCGGGATCATGCATAGAACTGACAAGAAGAATAGTGGGAGAAAGAGACATCAGCACCTTCTCATACGTACGTGCGCCCGATAGATAGGAGTTGCGCAATACCTATACATGTACATACCCGTCTAATTACTTGATTTTCAGCAATTATTAATACTTTACACCTCTAAGTACAGCCTCAGAGTACATATTATGGTAAATGAAACAATCACCGATCTCCCAGAAAATCTGAAGGGACTTGCTGATCTTGCATTCAATTTATGGCCATCTTGGCATCCAGAAGCTCAGTGCATTTTTAAACGGCTCAATAAGATAGGATGGAAAGAAGCGACACACAACCCTGTCAAAATGCTGCACACTGTTCCAAAAGTTGCACTCATAAATGCAAGTGAAAATACAAGCTATGTCAACCATTACAACGCTGTAATGGCCAGATATACACGATACATGCAGAGAAGAACTAGTTGGTTCTCAGAGCATTATCCTGATTACTGTAAAACTGCTCTAATAGCTTATTTTTCCGCAGAATATGGACTGCAACATTCATTACCATTCTATGCAGGTGGACTCGGGTTTCTTGCAGGTGATCACTTAAAAGAATGTAGTGATATGGGTGTTCCTGTTGTCGCGATCGGATTTATGTACTCTGATGGATACCTCCGTCAGATCATCAATTCCGATGGATGGCAAGAAGGAGTAGAGGAAAAAATTCAGCGTGGAAACGCTCCAATTAAGCGTATATATGCAAAAAATGAAAAAATAATACTCTTAAAAGTTCCATATATTAAACCTGATATATATTTTACCCTTTGGAAAGTAGAGATCGGGAGAGTAGATCTATACTTACTTGATACTGATGTTGAAGAAAATGCACCAGAGTATCGCAACATTACAAGTAGGCTTTACAGCAGTGAAAACGAGATGAGACTGCTTCAAGAGATTGTGCTTGGCATTGGAGGAGGACATGCCCTAAAAGAACTTGGCATCTCCTGTTCTGCTATCCACCTAAACGAAGGACATGCAGCATTTGCAGCACTTGAACGCATTCGACAGTATATGGAAGCAGGATTCTCTCGCGAAGAAGCACGTGACCAAGTGAACCGAACATTACTTTTCACAACACATACTCCCGTTCCTGCAGGACATGACAAGTTCCCCACCTGGATGATGGACAAATTTTTTGGTGAGTATTATTCACAGATTGGAGGACGAGACGCATTTCTGAATCTTGGAAGACACATCGAAGACCCCCCTGACTACTTTAATATGACGGCGTTTGCACTCAAAGCATCTACATATGCAAATGGCGTCAGCAAAAAGCATGGCGAGATCGCTCGTGATATGTGGAAATCATTGTGGGATCTTGGCAATGCACAGCAAGTCCCAATAGGCTCCATCACCAATGGAGTGCATATTCCAACATGGCTCAATCCAAAACTTGAAACACTTATCAACACGATAGTCTCGCGGTCCTGCCCTGATTGGCTGCAGCACCATGACGAAGAATATATCTGGGATCTCATTGCGATGCTTCCTGATGAAGAACTCTGGGAGGTGCATCAAATGCTTAAGATGAAACTCATTGATAGAATTCGAGAAGCAAAACGGAGATCATGGGTACAGCATGAAGCAGATGCCGGAAGTGTACTATCCGGCGGACTTTTGTTAGATCCAAATGTACTGACAATTGGATTTGCAAGGCGATTTTCCACATACAAACGAGCAGATCTCATATTCCATGACATGGAACGTATCAAACGCATTGTAACCATGCCGTACAAACCAGTGCAGATCATTTTTGCAGGAAAAGCGCACCCTGCTGATCATGAGGGAAAACGAATATTGCAGCGGATATTCAAAATCGCCCAATCTCCAGAATTTGCCGGAAGAGTTGCATTTGTTGAAGATTATGGGGAACAAATATCGAAATATCTGGTACAGGGTGTTGATATCTGGCTAAATAATCCAGTACCGCCTCTGGAAGCAAGCGGAACAAGTGGAATGAAGGCTGGTATTAACGGTGTTTTAAACCTCTCAATTGAAGATGGATGGTGGATTGAAGGGTATAACGGAAAGAATGGATGGTCATTTGGAAAGAGCACCTCATTAGAAAACAGAGATGACGCAACAGATGCAAACGAACTCTATTCCATTCTTGAAGAAAAAGTCATCCCATTGTATTATGCCCAAGCACTTGATGGAGTTCCACATGAATGGGTTGCAATGATGAAAGAATCAATACGGAGCATCGCAGCACCATTCTCAGCCCGAAGGATGGTAAAGGAATATGTGGAACGCTATTATATCCCGACACTGACAGCAGCGTGTGAAAGCAAAGTGAATGTGGAACCAAAATGATGCAAATATCATCTCCACACTATACGTACCTTTACGTGAACAGATACTGATAAGTGAGTACGCGCTATGTCAACAGAACCTGAAGCCGCAGAAACACCAGCAATAGTTCGTGAGTCAAAAAGTATAAAGGGAACACCAGAAGCAAAACAAGCATATATAGAAGGACTGCGAAGATATCGCGACGGAGATGCACAATCTGCTATCTCATATCTTACAACAGCGATTAATGTAGGTATAGATGACTTCGATATTCTCTATTATCGAGGAATGTGTTACTTAGACATTGAAGATTGGGAACATGCCAGTGATGACTTTACTGTCCTTCTTCGTATGGATCCAAAAAATGCAGATTATTTGTTTCATCGAGGATTTGCTGAGTACAAGAATAAAAAATATGCACAAGCCATACTTGACTTTACCGCAATTCCTGATGATGAATCAGAATGTTCAGGGCGGTGGCATTATATGGGTATCTTATTCTACAAGATGGGGGAATATGACAGAGCGTTTGACTGCTATGAGCGGGCTCTACGTGAATTTCCTACCGTTCCAAAGATATGGATCAACTCAGGACTCGTACTTAACGCCTTGAACTTGCACGAAAGGGCAGAGATGGCATTTACTGCTGCAGAAAAACTAGATCCACGACTCAAGGGAAAAAAGAGAGAACTGCAAGAGTGAAAACAAATCAGACCAGGGTGTTTGAATACATAATTAATTTTTGAAGAGCACGATCACGTTCTGCAATAAGATCTCTTTCTTCCGGATGTTCTTGAAGTCCTCTATTAAAAATATCAA
>WRER01000015.1 GCA_009779205.1 Methanobacteriota archaeon
TAACTACACAATGCTGACAGAAAGAAATTATGCTTTGAGGCATGACAACACAATACATCTATGATAAAGGGCTATGATTTAATAAATACAGAAATACAGAGAATGTACAATGATTGACTGGTTAGGAATCATATCGCTGGGTGTTGGGGCAGTATTGATTGTTTTTGGTATAGCACTTGTCTTCAATATCGAAGCAATCGTCACTTTCCTTGAAAAAATACTTGGAACAGCTGTTTTTATTGCAGGAATCGTACTGGTACTGTTTGGATATAAACTGTTAAACGCAACTGGTAAAACAGAAAACAGATACTGAAAAGTATTATTTCACATGACTATACTACATAGAGGGGATACAACAGAGCAGATAATACAATGACGCAAAAAAAATCTTTCAAAGAACAGTTGCACACGTTCCGGACAAGTGAAGAGACAATGATTGTCTATGCTCGTGAGATAACCTATGTAATCGGGACTGTTGCACTTATTGTTGCACTATTGTATCTCATATGCGGCACCTGGCCAGCGATCGTGACGATCGAATCAGGAAGCATGGAGCCGAACATGAATATTGGAGACCTCGTGCTTGTTGTCGCTCATGATCGATTTGGAGTACTTCAATCATATGCTGAAGGCAAGCAGACAGGCCATGAAAAATTCAGTCGTCCTGGCGATGTCATTATCTTTCGCGCAAACGGAAACAGAGAACTACATCCAATAATTCATCGTGCACTCTCCTGGAGTGAAGAAGGAGAAAAACATACATTTTACGAAGATGCGAGAGCGATTGAATACATTGCACCAAATGCAGGATATATTACCAAAGGAGATAATAATTCGATTGAAGATCAGGTAGGATGGGAAAACTATCGCGGCCTTGGATCTCCGATCTTGCCAGTCAAAGAAGAATGGATTGTAGGAAAAGCGTATGCAAGAATCCCGTATGTAGGTTACCTTCCACTCAATGTCGAAAAAGTCATTGTTATTCTGGTACTGCTCATTATCATTCACGAACTCTACTTGCGTTCGCGTTCTAAAGAAGAGAAGGAAGGGAAAACAACTGAACCCAGGAAGAGCCAAAAGAAAAAGTTGAAAAAATAATATGAGTAGAGAGGTATAATTATGAAAATCGCAACGATCCTTGCTGATGTTCGTGATGGTAATCGCTTAAAGCCAGAAGATGCAGTGCAGCTCCTACATGCAAGAGGCCGCGATGCTCTTGCAGTGTATGCTACCGCTGATGCAGTTAGAGAAGAAAAAGTTGGAGATATCGTTACATTTGTCAGAAATTATAATATCCATGTCACAAATATGTGCAAAAATCTCTGCGGCTTCTGTGGGTTTGGCCGCAGAGCAATAGATCAGGATGCATATATATTCACACCGGAGCAGATCAAAGCCCAACTCACAGCAGCAAAAAATCGCCAGGTAACAGAAGTTTGCCTGCTGTCAGGAGTTCATCCTGAGTATAATCTCGATGATTATCTCGAACTATTGCACATATGCCGCGAGGTACTTCCTGATGTGAATATTCATGCATTTTCACCGGATGAAATAAACTGGGCTGCAACACAAAGTAAGGTATCACACCGTGATGTATTGATTGCCATGCGAGATGCCGGATTAACAAGTATGCAGGGAACAGCTGCTGAGATACTGGTTGACTCAGTCCGTTCAGTTATCTGCCCTTCAAAGGTCTCTTCACAGCAATGGGAAGATGTAATTCGGACTGCTCATGGGGAGGGTATTCGCTCATCTGCCACGATCATGCACGGAACAGTAGAAACAGCCAAGGATCGAGTCACTCATTTAGAAATTCTTCGGCGCATTCAGGATGACACAGGAGGATTTACCGAGATGGTGCATCTTCCATTCATTCATCAGCATACTCCACTGCACACGAAGGGTATTGTTCCATTCGGCCTGACTGCATCTGAAGATCTGTTAATGACAGCGGTATCTCGACTTTTCCTTGATAATTTCGATCATATTCAAATTTCACCGCCAAAACTCGGAGCGAAAATGGCGCAAGTTGCACTCTGTGCCGGTGCTGATGACCTGTCTGGAACGATGTACCAAGATGCAGTCACAGAAGATGCAGGAGGGGTTGCCTGGTGCATGGAACCTGAAGAAATGGAATATATTGTACACGATCTCGGTCGCACACTAAAAGAGCGCACAACGCTCTATGAGATCATTGCTTGACACTCCACCAAAAAAATAGTATGATTAGGAAACCATGTAGGGTTACTACTTAGCAGCTTTCACAGAGAACGCCTGACTGGTAACAGAATGCCTGAAGCTGCTAATTCCACTGCAACAGTTGCAGTGTCAATGTACATCACGGTTGATTCCAAGCTCGTACATATTGCCACTCACTATCCACTCCAAACATGCTGTATTGAATATGTATAAGGTAATGCCACACCACAATTCACAAAATTTCCGGAGTAACTCCTACTGAAATTTACAATCCTTTTTTGATGTTGCGAATATCTGCATTGGCCAGATTTGCTCCACGAAAATCAGCTCGTGTTACAGTGCTGTTTGCAAGAATAGCTCCTTCCAAATTTGCATTTAAAAGTACTGCATCAGTCAGATCAACACCTTGCAGGTTCGTACGCTTCATGCTTGCTCCAGAGAAATTTGCCTGTTTTAAAACACAATATTCCATATCTGCACCATCAAGCTTGGCACCATTGAGATCAACCCCTGCAAGATGCAACCCACTGAGATGTGCATTCGTCAGATCTGGACGACGTTTCGGATTAGCTTCCTTCCACTTTTTCCATGCTTCAACACCAGCTTTTAATGCAGCTACCTGATCTTCTTTTGCCATAATGAATACCTTACTTTAGTTGTTTGTGTGTGATATAATATTACATACATATTGTTGACTGCTTCCCATTCAGGAAAAAGCAGTATTAATATCAGAGAATAATCGTTCAAATCGTTGAATAACTACACCATCTAATGTCTCGGGGTTTTCACAGATATGATTGCTCAATATCTCTGCAACCTTCCAACGTTCAAATACTTCTCCTTCACGGCGTTCAACAATCAGTTTGCCTTGTTCAAGAAGTGAGCCACTCATGGGAATAAGAGGCTCTCTCACCTTCTCCTGTTCAGAAAATGGTTGGGCACTTGTATCAGAAGATACATGACTTCGGATGGAAACATGAGGATATGCTTCTTTTACTGCTTCAAGATATTGTTCAGATGAGAACAGATCCTCTATTGTCGCATGTGGCTTATTGGCATATGTACCATACCAGAGAATGGTATCAAGAACACGACTGCTTGAGAAAGCGACTTCTTCTGTACCACCATCATACGTTTGATTTTTGACTGTCAGAGGAACTGTGCCGGAAATGAGTGCTGCAACTCCTGAATCATGTCCCTTCATGAGCGAGGCAAGAGGAAGAAGATGGGCAGAACCACCAACCGGAGTGATCATAATATCTGTAAGAAGCGTTTTCTTTCCTCTCTTTCCAAGGGCATAGTTCATGGCTTGAAGCAGCCAATGCTCCGTGATATCTTCAATAAGAAGTTGCTTTTTTTGTATCAGCAGTGAATCCACAATATGATACGCAAGAGCACCTTCAAGCGGAAACAAGGAATCATCATCGGTTGACCACGCTGCTTTTCCAGAAACTACCCTCGTGGTGTTAGTGTCTTCAGATACAATGTGAATGGTATCTAACCCTTCCATATCTAAAAGAAACGGGGAATGAGTAGAATATAAGATCTGATTCTGCTCAGAGAGCCGCTTTAAAAATGCCACTGCATTTCGCTGTGCTGTTGGATGCAGCTGAACACCTGGTTCATCAAGCAAAATAACACTGTTTTGGTATGCACCGCTTGCCTCTACAAGAAAGATAAGATAAAATGAGAAAAAATACTGAAGACCGGCACTTCTCTGCTCAAGTTCTATCTCTGAGGGGTCCAGATTATCAGAGACCCATATTCTAAAGTAATCTCCATCAATATCATATCTAAACCGAAGATGGCGCTGTTCCCACCAATTTTCAAACATCTCAGTCATCTGATTTGAAGCAGCACTCAGCAGGATAGCACGTTCGTCGACCTGTCTTCGGATTATTGGATTATCATCATATGCATTTTTATGAGAACCAAGTCTGTCAATCATATTTGGATCTAAATTGACATGCAAAAACAGACAGTTTGTCGCACGAAGTGCAGTCGCTTCTATCCCTCCATTATATGCAGAGAGAAAGGTTGGAATATGCACTGCACTCTCAATAACCTCATAATTATCAAAATAGATGAAGCGAGGGATATGTTCAATGATGAAAACATTTGCAGCGGCAAGTTTCTCACAGATCTGAACCTGAGCACTCAGATGTTCAAGGGGAAGGACAAGGGGAGAGAGGATATCACGTTGCCATTCCTCGTTTGCTTTGTTCATTATGAAATTCATAACTTCGTTGATACGACGCTCATCAAGCACCATATCAGCAGGCAAAGATTGTGTATACTCATCCAACCGAGAAAGGAGAAATTCTTTGATGTTTCCAAGTTCTTCACCTTTTCCATCAGGTGCCACTGCTCCGCGAAGGTTCGTTATTATTTCTGATAAAATGCCTCCAAAATCTGTTGTAGTCAACAGATCACAAAAGACCTCAGGATGGTACTGTACGTGATACTTTCCAGTATAGTGTCGCGTCACCGTAACCTCATTGACGTCAGAGAGGAGATCTGATATCGTGACAAGCTGTTCTTTTTCCTCATCTGTAAGAACAAACTTTCCTGAAGCAACAGGCCAGTCATCTTTTGTTATTTCCCTTGCATACCTCCGGCGGGGGAACTCTTTTAGTCCATCATATCCCTCTCCATCAGAAGGGTTCAATTTTGACAATCCTCTGAAAATTGCTGATTTTCCTGATTCATTTTTTCCAACAAATATATTAAGCTGTTCAAGTGGTACCCATTCGGTGTCCTCAATAATCTTATAGTTCTGTACCCTGAACGCAGTAAGCTGCATATATAGAGATACTCTGTGACATAGAAAAGAGTTTTTATCGATTCTGAAAAAAGGAGGCTGTCCAGTGAGAAGTAAAGAGACTGGACTGAATTATTTAGATTCACGTCTACGATTGTCGATATTTGTTTGTTTTTCGAGTGTATCATTGAGCACACATGCCGGATTTACTCTCGTTTGAATATGTGTTATTTTTTAAAAAAATAAGACAGAACTTGTTTTATTTTGTTTGTTTTATGTTATTCTGCCAACATGTGGAAAGGAAATGCTGCGGGAATTAAGGATGAAGAAGTTTATGTTCGTGGATATACGAAAAATAGGTTTCACGTCGGGAAAAACACGTAGAATTGAGGGAAAAATCATTGTGATTCTCCAACATGTGTGAAATGAAGGGTTAATCATGAGAAACTTATGGTAAATAATATATTGTTATTACTTTAAATATGAAACTATTAAGGTAAATGGGATTGGTGTGAAAATTGAGTCAAGAATAAGAAAAATGGCAAGACTTAAATAATTATGATCTCAAATAAAGCTTATAGATCATGATAGATTATGTACCTCATAAAGGGAGGTTTATGAGGAACTGATTTTCATTGCTATTTGAGGAGGAAAATGCACAAATCCCACATTATACTAATTATTACTGCGATTTTTCTTGCAGTATCAGGTCTTGCAATTGCGGATATACTTCCACAAGCAGGGCCGGAAAACCAGATATTTACAACGACCTCAATTATTGATGCTGTTGGTGTAACAGATCAGAAAACCACTGCTGTCTGGCAGGTTGGAGATGCAGGTTTAGACGAGCTTCCAGATGCTGTCTGCTCTGAGAGTGGCGCATGCTCCGGAAGCATTGCCTATGTAACCTATTCTGACGCCATTATGAGCAATGGGGGTCAGGTCTCTGAAGTCAGGTCCTTTTCCATGGACACCCATGGAAAGACTCCGGGTCTTTACAATATTGAGACGACAAAGGTTTTGACGTACAACAGCCAGAATGGCTCCCATTTAATGGGTGCAGAGTCATATGTGCTTGATGTCGCCGGCATGTGGCGAAAAGGGTTTGATAGTATTGTCTGTGTCTTTGCTAAAGGCAACACAGATACCATTCCGGCATTTTGTAATAAAGTTACTGCATCATCCAAGCTGGTCTCAGTGACAACCGCACAGGTTGAAACCCGTGGAGCACTGACCGCAGTCGCACAGGGTGATGATGAGTCCTGTTCATCAGATCTACCTGCGGCACTGAAGTATGAAATTTCCGTCACTCCTGATGTAAGTGGATTATCTGGTTATGCAGATGGTATTGTTTCAACGACCTTTACCGTTAGTGTGATGGAAGGCAGAAGCGATGGTGATATCTTTCCAAATACAGGGCATGCAATATGTGAAACCGGTGATGAGAATTGTTGTAAGGCCGCGGCAACAGCTGCAGGTGGATATCCGGAGTCTTGTAGAGAAGGCACATGTCATCAGGATGCATTCGGAGTATGTAACGCTATAGAGACTAGAGTGGGCCTAGGTGCGGGATACCATACCGTGTGTCATGATGATAAGGCTACGTGTAAGGCGGCGTGTGATGCTTTGTGTCAGCGGCCTTTCATGCGTGGGTGCTACTTCACATGGTCTGATGATGTACTTCCAGGCGTAGATGGTTGCATCTGGACATTCGACCACGGAGAGGATGGAGATCAGTTCTGCTACCTTGATCGCTTCTACGAGCTTGCATCAACCCTGACGTACGTCGACACTGCAACCGCAGCAGGTGGAATCAGTACTTTTAACAAGGTATTTGATTACCAGTCCGGCGTTGACTGTGTAAACTGTTGATTTAGGTAAACATTCTCTTTTTTTGTACGGCTTTCTGTTTGGGGGATGTTTTATACCAACCCTCTTCTTTATCATATGAAAAAACACCAATAGCTGAGTACACGCGAACATATAAGATTAAAGGAACACCACCATGGCAGAAAAATTAGGCTTTGTAGTTGCAGAATTTAACCGTGATATCACCTATATGATGGAGATCGAAGCCGAGGAACATGCAAAATTCCTGGGGGCGGAGGTTGCTGAACGCATCTATGTACCCGGCGCGTATGACATGCCACTCGCAATTAAAAAACTTCTATCAGAAGGAAAAATAGACGCCGTTGTTACAATTGGCTGCGTGATTGAAGGAGCAACCGGTCATGATGAAATTGTTGTACAGCATGCAGCACGAAAAATTCTTGACCTTTCACTTGAGTTTAACAAACCAGTCGCACTTGGTATATCAGGGCCGGGAATGACTCGTATGGAGGCATCGGAGCGCATTGATTATGCACGCCGAGCGGTTGAATCTGCGGTAAAAATGGTTCGGAGACTCATATGAGGCCGCTGTCTGAGAAGATAGGAAATATCGCTCCATCAGCAACACTTCGCATTGCAGCACAAGCAAGAGCAATGCAAGCAAAAGGAATCGATGTCATCTCCCTCTCACTTGGAGAGCCTGATTTTGACACACCAAGACATATCACTGAAGCTGCAATCACCGCACTTCGGGAAGGAAAGACCCATTATGCCCCCGGACGTGGCATTCCTGAGCTGTTGTCTGCAATTTCAGAAAAAGTCACCCGTGAAAATAACATTCCCTGCGATCCAAATCAGGTAATCGTTACATGCGGTGCAAAAAGTGCTGTTCACGAGAGCTGTGAAGCAGTATTGACAGCAGGAGATGAGGCAATTATCCTGGACCCGTCATGGGTAAGCTATGAACCATGCATCCAGATCGCAGGAGGAAAGCCTGTGCATGTTCCATTATCTGATCAAAACTTCCAGCCAGATGACAGACTTGCCGAGGCCATCAACAAAAAGACGCGGATGATAATCGTCAACAGTCCGTCAAATCCATCTGGATCTGTACTTGAAAAAGAATCTCTGAAAATGGTTGCAGATCTCTGTATTGATCACGATCTGATCGCACTCTCTGATGAGATCTATGAGAAGCTGATCTATGGAAAGGTGCATCATTCGCTTGGTGCATTTCCAGATATGGCTGATCGGACAATTACCATCAATGGATTCTCAAAATCATATGCAATGACCGGCTGGAGGCTTGGATATGCAATCGCACCAGAACCTATTCTCAAACTGATGGATACATTCCAGCAGCATACTACAAGTCAGGCAACCACATTTGCGATGTACGGAGCAGTTGCAGCACTCAATGGTTCACAGGACTGTGTTACTGAGATGTGTGACGAATTTGAACGACGAAAAAATAACGTTATCTCAGGACTTTCAAAACTAGGTCTTCAAACAAGTCCTGCAGATGGGGCATTTTATGCATTCATCAATGTACAGGGTGATGACATGTTGGTGACATCCGAGTGGCTTGAAAAAGGACGTGTTGCGGTAACTCCCGGCTTTGCATTCAACTCACCGGGATGGGTGCGTATGAGCTATGCTGCATCGCAAGAACAACTGGATGAGGCAATTGAGCGGATTTCACGTTTGTATACATAATATTATGCATTGAAATTGTGAACTGTGGATTGAAAATACCGGGGGAGAACCATGATCACCACATATAAAAGCACACCAAAGGGCTTAATTGAGATAGAGGAATATGAAGACGGGTGCTGGATTCATGTTGTAAATCCTACTGAAAAGGAGATTTCCTCTCTCATAAATCGATTTGAACTTCCCTATGACTTTGTAACTGATCCATTAGATATTGATGAACGGGCACGTATTGAGGTCGAAGACGATATTAGAATCATTTTGATTCGAGCTCCAAGGCGGGAACCGGAAGATGCTGCAATCCCATATATTACTCTTCCAATAGGGATTATTTTAGTTGAAAATATTATTATTACTGTTTCTCTTTCAGAGATAGATGTTATGGATGAATTTATCGATGGGAGAGTGCGCCATTTTCAGACACAATTTCAGGCCCGTTTTTTGCTGCAACTTTGTTACAGGACGACCCTTCGCTACCTGAGGTACCTGAAAGAGATAAACCGAATGACAAATGCACTTGAATTCGGACTGCTTAGTAGTCCACA
>WRER01000016.1 GCA_009779205.1 Methanobacteriota archaeon
CATCATCAGGAATAGAATACCGTTCTCGCTCAGGTGCACCAACAATGAGCAGATCAGCATCGTACTTCATCATTATTTCAGAAGTCAGATCTGGTTGCTCGTACATTGTGGAAAGATCTCGCATGCGTTCTCCGTACCATCCTGGTGGATTATCTCCTCTCCACATCATTTCATGGAACGGCCACCCAAGAATCGCAGGAATTCCAGTAGCAGAGGATATCCTTCCATAATACAGATAATCACCTCCTTCCGCTTCAACAAGTACATGGTCTCCCGGTAGTTCACGCAAGGTTACGACTGCAGCATAATCATCTGGATGAGCTCGCTCCATCCAGGCATACCCATCAAGAGTTGGACGATGATCATATAATCCGCCAAGAGTTCCATAGGCAATGAGTGGCGCTCCAAGAATACATGCCAGTGTACCTACAATTACTGCTCCTGAGGTGATTTTTTCGAGACCAGCTCTTTTTTCATCACTACGTACTCGATCTATGAGATTTCCTGCATGAATGCCTGCACTGCATAGCGATCCGACTCCTATGAACAACCAGGCGGGTAAATATAGTTTAAAGATGGTATTCATTCGATACCAGTCAGGGCCCATCCCATCTACCATGTACACAACCTCACATACCAGTACAATAAACAATCCACAGCCGACAAGAAAGTCAGACACCCCCTCATGCCTTGCAATAAGATAACATAACAGCGTTACAATCAGACCAACTACCAAATATCCTGTTAAAATGAAAGGAATGGATAGTAACAACAGGTATGGACGTTTTTTGATGTCTGAATAGAGTGTACATACAAGAAATAGCAAAAACCAGCCAAATACGAGTACAAACTCCTGCAATGTCGTTTTAGTGTATACAAATCCAATTCCTCCGACACCTTCGGTGTGCATCATGAGGAAAAACTGGGCATATGATAGCAGGACAACTACTGGAACAAGTATCCACAGATACACCATTGCTGCACTCGAGCTGCTCGTCTGTGCTCGTATGTCAGCAAACCATGTGGAGATCCATGCTCCAACTCCGCGAGATGGTTCTCTTCTCTTCTTGCTGCATGCTTGATACCAGATCAAAATTGCTGCAAGAACAAATATCGGTCCATACATCAAAGCATCCCAGCTATTTATTCCCGGCATCGTTCCAAGAGATATTCCAGTTAGTATCGCACACATAATTCGCTCTACGGAGGAGAGCTTCTGCCACTGTGAGAAGAGATATACGATCAACAAGATGAAAAACGTCTGATTAAAGATTCCCAGTGCATGGGCGTGTACATCTCCAAATAAGAATGTAAACAAGGGATACTCAGTAATTGCCGCTTCAATCACACGTGAACTATTCCACAAAAGAGAGAAAGAAGCTGTTCCTATGATGTACTCATATATGAATGCAGGATTGACAACAAAGAGACAAAGAACTGGAAGGAGAGAAAATCGCTTCAATACCAGTTTTCCAACGCCATACAGCTGTACTGCTGATACAGCGGCAACGGTCGGAAGCACCAGCTGAAACAGAATCCACGAAGGAATACTCGCGATCAATCCCAAAATCGCAAAGAGCCAGTGCCCAAGATAGTAATATACCTCTAATGTTCCCCCTGCAAACCAAGGGTCAAGAGGTGGAACAATGGGTGTTCGCATGATTGATGCAAGAAATGCATGATCCATAAACTTTTCAGCACCATTGATATCTGGATAAAACATCCGAACAATGAGCATTGAAAGAAAGACAATGAAAAATAATGTGTAGTATCCTTTTCCTTCTTTCAAGTCAGATAGTATGCCGATTCGTGATCGTTTTACTCCACCAAGTACTATTCCTGCAAGGAGAAACAGAACTCCAGGAGCCAATGTGGGAGGAAGACCAAGCCATGCAAGGTGCCAACTGATGAGACAGGAAAATAAAAGGCTTGCAGCAAAGGATCCTGGTAATGCAAGTGCTGATGAAGCAAAAGGACGAAGGATAATCCATGTGCTGAGTTGCAGCACGAGATAAAGGATGAGCCATGTACACGCAAACAACAAATGTTCTATTTCTATCATGCAATCTCAGTTTTACAGTTATGGTTTGTGAAACAATTTTTCTCTTACAAGATCTGTGATGTGTGGAATGATCCATGTCCCAAAGTACAGGATTGAGACTGCTCCACCAATGAGTGTTATGAGATTTTTTATGAGATGATCGATGACGCTGACGATCGTTGCATCAGCGGCAGAGACCCTCCCAATTTCAAATGTTGCAGTAAGTGCAAGCTCATATGTCCCAATACCTCCTGGTGTTATTGGAACCGCCTTCACGAGATTTCCTATTACAATTGCGAGCAATACAAGCTGAAACGGAATCGTGACATTGAACATGAGTGCAACAGAGTAGCAGACCAAGATATCGAATAGCCAAATAATGGTAGATGTTGCAAGAAGCATCACAATTGCAGCTCGGCTGAGTGATGCCGCCCGGATATCACCCAGCATATTCAGCACAAATCCAAGGTATCGATTATTCGTTGTCCATCTCTTTGATATCAGAATAAACAATACTCCAATTCCTGCTAAGATGAGGGAGATTACGATGAGAAGTACAAACCAGTCCGGCACATCGATTATGAATACAACCGCGATGAGCCCAAGCAGGGCAATAGTGATAATATCAAACAGCCGTTCGATCACGATGGATGATAATCCCTGTGAGACGGTTGCCTTGTATTCATGGCGGATAGGAATGAGCCGAACAAGGTCTCCAAGACGCGCAGGCACGATGAGATTGATTGTTTGGCTTAAAAAAATGCAGGCCGTGGAGAAGAGAAGGCCTGCTGGAATTGCCATATTGCGTAAAATTTTCTGATATCGATATCCTCGCATCAGCCATGCCAGCAGGCAAAATCCAATGGCTGGAATAGCATAGAGGTGCTGCATGTATGCTACTGCAATGAGCAGATCATCCCATACTCGAGCAAGCATCACGCCAAGGATAACCGCTGCAATTGTAATAGATATGATGAATCCAACTATTTTTTGATATTTATGGCCCATGTATCCGCCACCATAGTTCAAGGATGGATGCTCCCATTGCGAAAACATCTGACTGCTTTACCGTTGTTCCGGCTCCTTCTGTCCAGTGAATAGGTATTTCGCATGCTTTGTACCCTGCACGCTGTCCAAGGACAAGCACCTCAGTATCCCAAAACCAGTGTGTATCATGCACTGCCGGAAGAAGAGTCAGTAATTTTTGACGGTTGAAAGCCTTAAATCCACATTGATGATCATGTATCTTACTTTGAAGCAAAGCACGAACTAAAAAATTATATCCTCTGCTTTTTATTTCACGACCCGTTGATCTGGTAATATCACTTGCAGGAAGAAGACGTGAGCCTGTTGCAATGTCACACCCTTTTGCAATTGCGTAAATGAGGGGCTTTAGGTGCTTGATATCTGTTGCGAGATCGACATCAAAGTACACACAAATGTTATATAATGCCTGCTCCGCTGCAAGTGCCAGTGCAGATCCCCTTCCTCCCCGCACGTCCCGATGCATATGAACGATATGCGGATTTCCATTCGCGAGACGAGCAGCGTATTCTCGTGATCCATCTGTGCTTGCATCTTCTGCGATGATAACTTCGTACTTGTCACAGATCTCCAATAAGGCATCCAATGCTGCTGGAACTGCGATTTCAAGCGCTTCACGATCATTATACACTGGTATGACCAGTGAAACATGTGGCTTCGTTTCTTCTGATATCATGAGACTGCTCGCATTATTTCTTGTGCTACAGTCTCACCTGCTGCTACAGATCCATTTATGCTTCGTTCAGGGTAGTTTTCTTGAGAGAACATGCCTGCAGCAAAGAAATCTGGTGCAATCTTCTTGCTCTGCATTCTTGATTTGTATCCAGTCTTATATAATGGACCTGCATATGGTTCTATAGCAAGTTTATGCCAGTGTATCTCACTGTGCTGCACCGAAAACATGCGGCAGAATGCATCAATCATCTTCTGTTCATATTCAGGACCTGGTGGTTCTGGTGCATACGCTGCGAGATAGACGATATGTTCATTATACCATTCATATGGGGCGAAATTCGTGTGTCCGACTACTGCTCCAAATGGTGCGTCATCGCCTAGATTTATCCAATATGTTTTTTGTAATACATCCCTTGACAGTGCAAGTGTCATACAGATGGAGCATTGGTACTGAACAGGTTCACTCTCCGGTCCGCCGAGAGCATAGATCTGTGAAGGAGAGATGGTAGATAGGACGATATCATATTTCACATTATTCACACGCCATCCATCTGTTTCACGGTTGATCTCTGTGACTGGTGTGTTCAGCCTGATCGTGCCGCCTGATTTCTTGATCTCTGTCTCAAGTGCAGCTATAAGATGAAAAAAACCATGTTCTAGATACCCCAGCCTCTCTCCGGAGGCTCCACGATCTGATCTGATAGCAACCCTGCTGACAAGCCATGCAGCTGAGATATCTTTTGCATTTGGGCCAAACTTGGATCGAAGGAGTGGCTCGAAGAAAGAAGTATAGATTCCTTCTCCAAGTTCTTTTTTAATGAATCTCTCAGCAGTGATATTGTCGAGATCCTGTTTTAGATACTTTTTTGCAGTGATAGTAAATATTCCAAGACGAGCTTTATCAAGAAGTGAAAGGTATGGATAGCGTAGAATTTCAAATGGTGTTGTTAAAGGGTTGATTATCCCATCGATATAGTACCCTGTTGATCCAGAAAGCCAGTGAAGCATTGGTGTGAGTTTCAGCTCTGAAAAAAGGGAGAGTACGACTTCATCAGTGCTGAAGATATGGTGATAGAGTTTTTCAATAGTGTAATCTGTTTGGAGCGAGGTATTGTGTATCGTGTAGGAGGAAAGCAATCCTCCAAGCAAATCGCTTCTCTCGTAGATGGTGACATTGCAAGCACCTTGACGAGCGAAGCGAAGTGCAGCGACAAGACCCGTTATTCCGCCTCCAATAATGCAGATATCCATATCTTTTACACTTATTCCATTATCACTACTTAAATTCACAGTATTTGGAGAAAAAACTTCGTGAGGCTGTCCAGTGATGGGTGAAGAGGCGGGACAGCCTCCATTGACAATGTTTGACAAAAGCAGGTTTTTATATGATAGAAGAGTGAACGTATAAAGACAGGTTTCAAAGCGGGTACGCGCTGAATAACAAAACGCCTCCGGCATAATCGGAAGTCAGTGTGAATGCGAAAATGGTGTGCATTATATATCCATTCTCGTCTCCTCAATTGTATTTGCTTCACGCTTTTAATCGACCTTCAATATATAAACCTAATGATATAAAATAATTAACATAGAGTGATGGAATGGGACAAGGTAAATTTGCAGCACGCACACTCACGAAGAGCTCAAAGAAGTTTCGCTGGAGTGACCCACATTTTGCACGAAAGGCCGGCGGCCTGAAATTGAAATCAGATCCCCTTGAGGGAGCACCACAGGGCAGGGGAATTGTACTTGAGAAGATCGGAGTTGAAGCAAAACAGCCAAACTCTGCCATTCGCAAGTGTGTCCGTGTCCAGCTAATTAAGAATGGCCGTCAGGTTTCAGCATTTGCTGTTGGTGACGGTGCAATAAACTTCATTGATGAACACGATGAAGTAGAGATTGAGGGTATCGGTGGACGTCTCGGTCGATCTATGGGAGATATTCCTGGTGTGCGATATGTCGTCACAAAGGTGAACAATGTCTCCTTGCACGAACTGGTGAGTGGTCGTAAAGAGAAACCAAGAAGGTAAGCGTATGTCAGAAGAACAAGGAAAACGCCTCCTCTTTAACAAATGGGATATGGGAGAGGTTACGGTTAGCGACCCTGGTGTTGAGAGATATGTGAATTTGCACAGTATGATTGTACCTCACTCCTGTGGCAGACTATCTCGTCAGGAGTTCAATAAGAGTAATATGCTCATTGTTGAACGTCTTATCAATCGCCTGATGCAGACTGAAGTAAATACGGGTAAAAAGCAGCTTGCAATTCGTATTGTACAAGATGCATTTGACATTATCCACCAGAAAACAAAGAAGAACCCTGTCGAGGTGCTGGTAACTGCGGTTGCAAATGCGGGTCCTCGCGAGGAGACCGTTCGTCTGAAATATGGTGGAATTAATGTGCCAAAATCTGTTGACACTGCACCAATTAGGCGTGTAAATACCGCACTTGCATATATAACCACGGGCGTTAAAGTTGCATCACACAAAAAGAAGCGCCCTGTTGCTGTATGTCTTGCAGATGAGCTGATTGCAGCTGCAAATGGCGATGTAAAGTGCTACTCAGTAGCCAAGCGTGAAGAACGCGAACGTGTTGCAAAGTCTGCCCGTTAGTGAATATGATATTGTGGGGCAGTTTTTCAAATTTTTATTTTTTGAACCAGTCTGTCCGCCTGCCTGCCGGCAAGCAGGGCAAGGCAGGTCGTGAGTTTTGTATTAGGCACAGGCAATCCCTGCATATAGCATATTTTACATTTGAGTTATGACCACTTTTGAACCACTTTTAAACATTTTAAAACATAAACATAAGAGATCCTTTTAGGTGTTCCAGTATGAGCCGGGGTAAAAAAACAGTAGAGCGAGTAACGCAGCTTATGAACCAGCCGCACAATATACGAAATATCGGTATTGTAGCGCACATTGATCACGGAAAAACAACTCTTTCCGATAACCTTCTCGCCGGTGCCGGCATCATCAGTGATGAACTTGCCGGAAAAGCGTGTTGGATGGACTCTGACGCAGAAGAACAGGCACGTGGTATTACTATTGATTCATCAAATGTCTCGATGGTGCATGAGTACGGTGGAAAAGAATTCCTCATTAATATGATCGATACTCCAGGTCACGTTGACTTTGGAGGAGATGTAACTCGTGCCATGCGTGCAGTCGATGGAGCGGTTGTGCTTGTTGATGCTGTCGAAGGCACCATGCCGCAGACTGAGACGGTTCTTCGTCAGGCATTAAAAGAGAAAGTAAGGCCAGTTCTTTTCATTAACAGAGTTGATCGTCTGATCAATGAATTGCAGGTTGATGCACAGGAGATGCAGATTCGCCTTGGAAAGGTCATTGATAAGGTGAATAAGCTCATCAAGGGCATGAATGAGGAGATGTACAATAGTGGCTGGAAATTGGATGCTTCAAACGGAACTGTAGCATTTGGATCAGCCCTCTACAATTGGGCTATCTCTGTCCCATACATGAAAAAGAGCGGCATTTCATTCAATGATGTCTACGAGCACTGTAAGGCTGGTGAGATGAAGGAACTTGCAAAGAAGAGTCCGCTTTGTGACGTCGTGCTGGATATGGTTGTTACCTATCTTCCGGATCCAACAGAAGCACAAAAACGGCGTGTCGGTGTCATCTGGCACGGTGATGTCAACTCACCAGAAGGGAAGGGTATGCTTCAGTGTGATCCAAATGCACCTGCCTGTTTAATGGTAACTGATATCTCCTTTGATCCTCATGCAGGTGAAGTTGCAACCGGACGTCTGTTCTCTGGAAAGCTTTCAAGAGGAGCTGAGATGTACGTTATGGGCTCAGCAAAGAAGGTGAATCGTCTCCAGCAGGTTGGTATTTTTATGGGTCCAACCCGTGTTGAGGTCTCTGAGCTGTATGCAGGAAATATTGCAGCAGTAACTGGTTTGAAAGATGCAGTTGTGGGTTCAACTGTTTCTGCCCTCATGGATATGACTCCATTTGAATCTCTTGAGCACTACAGTGAACCGGTTGTGACTGTGGCTGTTGAAGCAAAGAACATGAAGGATCTGCCAAAACTCGTTGAAGTTTTACGACAGGTTGCAAAGGAAGATCCGACACTTCGTGTTAATATTAATGAAGAGACCGGAGAGCACCTGATTGCAGGTATGGGAGAACTGCACCTTGAGATTATCACGGGACGCATCCATCGTGATAAGGGTGTTGAAGTAACGACCTCTGAGCCGATTGTTGTCTATCGTGAGACAATCACAAAGAAAACAGACGGCCCTGTTGAAGGTAAGTCTCCAAACCGTCACAACAGGTTCTATATCGAGCTTGAACCACTTCCACTTGAGGTTGTGGAGAAGATCAAGAGCCATGAGATCTCTATGAATCTTCCTGCACTTGAACGCCGTGATGCACTGGTTGCAGCAGGATTTGATAAGGATGAGGCAAAGAACCTCGTTGATATTCATGGAACAAATATGTTCTTTGATATGACGAAAGGTATTCAGTATCTGAACGAGACAATGGAATTGGTTATTGATGGTATCCATGAGGCACTTGATGGCGGTCCACTCACTGATGATCCTGTTCAAAATGTAAAAATCCGTCTTATAGATGTCAAGCTCCATGAGGATGCAATCCACCGTGGTCCTGCACAGGTCATCCCTGCTGTACGCAGTGCAGTAAAAGCAGGTATTTTGCTTGCTGGGGATTCGCTGCTTGAACCAATTCAAAATATTCAGATCACTGTTCCACAGGAACACATGGGAGGTGCAACATCACAGATCCAAGGTCGCCGCGGCCAGGTCTATGACATGACGAGTGAAGGTGACACGGTGACTGTTGTTGGAAAAGCCCCTGTTGCTGAACTCTTTGGTTTTGCCGGTGATGTACGATCTGCAACTGAAGGCCGTGCCATGTGGAATACAGAGTTTGCAGGGTTTGAACTCGTTCCCCCAGGAATGGTCCCAGAGGTCGTAAAAGATATCCGCAAACGTAAAGGTCTCAAAGCTGATATGCCAAAACCAGATGATTA
>WRER01000017.1 GCA_009779205.1 Methanobacteriota archaeon
CCCATAATATATAAACCACCGGTAAAGCCACTTGTCTATTGAGTATGATTTTCCTGCCGACAGGCAGGCGCTCCATCCAATCTCTCAAGTTCATTATCAAACCGCAAAAAAGTGTGAAAGAGGAGAAAATTGTGTTTTACCACTCTCAGCACTCATTTTTGATCTATGTTCAACTGACATTGGAAAGAACTTTCAAAGCATTTTCCTTCTGCATACTCACGGATGTTCTTTCTCATTATTTCATTTGATCGTTCTGTATAAGTAGGATTCTGCATGCAGTTGGCGAAATCGATGGCATTCTGACCGGTCAATGCAGTTCCGATTTCAATTCGTCTTGTTATTATAGTTCAGTTATAGTTCAGTTCTTTGTGGTTGTTTTAAGTGTATTACACAATTTCTGCCTGTTATCAGCTGTCAATCATTACATTGCTGAGATTGGATCAATTCCAAGTGTCTCAAGTGCTTCTTTGAGTGTGTTTTGTGTTGCAATGACGAGAGCAATTCTGCTGTCTCGGATAATCCCCTCGCTTTTCAATACTGGTTCAGCATGGTAAAAGGAGTTGAACAGATCCGCAAGTTCACGAGCATAGATAGCAAGCAGATGAGGACGCAAGTCAGAAATAACCTGTTGAATAACAGATGGAAACTTCGCGATATGTTTTGCAAGCGAGATCTCATATGGTGTTTCATACACAAGAGATAGAGCATTATACTTTTTGCCAGACCATCCTGCTTCTTTTGCTTTCTCAAGCATACTGCATGCACGTGCATGAGCGTATTGAATGTATGGGCCACTTTGCTTTTCAAAATCCAGTGCTTCTTTCCAGTTAAAAACAGTGCTTTTCTCAGGAATCGTCTTCACAATATCGTATCTGATCGCAGCAATCGAGACTGATTTTGCAATCGCATTCCGCGTCTCATCGCTCAGATCCGGACGACGCGCTGCAACCTCTGCCTTTGCCCGGTCAAGTACCTCATCAAGCAGTTCATCAGCAGAGATAAACTTCCCTCGTCGGGTGCTCATTGATCCCTCTGGAAGTGAGACGAATTCAAAAAATAAAATCTCAGGGGGCTTTTCTCCAAGCACATCAAGAGTAGCCTGAAGTTGCGTGCCAATCAGTTTATGATCTGCACCAAGCACATCAATGACGCGAGAGGAATTATGTGCTTTCCAGCGATGATATGCGAGATCGCGTGCTGCATACACGCTTGTTCCATCAGAACGACGCAGAACGTATTCTTTTTCAAACCCATACTGGCTCAGATCAAGAGACAATGCCTCTTCGTGTTTTGCAATAGAGAGGCGGGAGATTTTTGCAAGCAATTTTTCAGTATCTCCATTTTTCACGAAATCGCTCTCAAAAATAAATCGGTCATGCTTCACATCAAGGCGGGCAAGTGTTTCCTTAAAACCATTCAGACAGCGCATAACCGGCACGCGGAACCGTCGCAGGACTTCAGGATCACTGGCTTCCACGCCTTGCATTAATCTCTCAATCTCTTTGGCATGAGAGGGATCAGCTTCGAGGTCACGATTCGCCTGAATATAGATATCAGCAACCAGATGATCTCCTTTTTTTGGGGCGGTGATATCTTGCTTCTGCCATTCAATGCCCCAACTCACGATTGCGATCTGGCGCCCCATATCATTGACATAATACTGCACTTCAACAGGATATCCAGCCTTTTTAAAGCAGCGGGCGAGTGTGTCTCCAAGGATAGTATTTCTGATATGTCCAACATGCAGAGGCCCGTTTGGGTTTGCACTCGTATGTTCCAAACAGATGGATATCTGATCCGGAGCTTGGGATATCGTTCCTGCCCCATATCCTGTAGCCTGGGCATTTTCTATTATATGTGCACAGTACGAAGAACCAAATACAAAGTTAATATATGGCCCAAGAGTAGTAGTCGTGCAGTCGGTCTCAGCTTTGATCCTGGCTTTGATCTTTTCGCAAAGTTCAGAAGCGACCTGGGCAGGATTTCGCTTTTCTTCTTTGCCTATGGCAAATGCAATTGTTGATGCGAGATCAGCATGTTCTCCTCCATCTGTGAGAAGGGCATTATCCCGTCCAGTGGCATTGCATATGATAGATGAAATGGCATTATAGATTGTGCTGTACATGTTCTTCCATTATGTTTTAGAATCCAGTTCGATATCGTAAAATTCCAGCGACTCCACCAAATGCAGAGAATAATTGACTTCCTTCCTCAAAGTCATCGGAGATGATTTGAACCTTCGTATTGCTGGCATCTGCAAGTTCTGTGAGCTCATGAATGATATCAATCTCTTCAACAAGTGCAAGAGCCGCGGTACAGTCCGGACAGGGTCCGATATCAACATCGGTATCTTTCCCTGGCTCGATCTGCACGGTCAGCTCAGTTGTGTACTTACAATTATCGCATTCAAAACGCAGTCTGCTTTTTCTCAGGCGGCTTGAAAGCAACAGGATCTCAACAGCACCAAGTTCAAGATTCTCACGCAGGTTTTTCTCACCATAGGTTGCAAGACCGTCATCTTTCACAAGTTCTTTGAAAAAGCGTTCCATGATCTTTTTCTCGATCATGACACTCTGACCACGCAAGGCATCTTCTGCTGCATCAACAAGCTCGGCAAGCCCGCTTTCATTTGTGTACGCTACATCAAACAGCCCGATGATACGTTTTTGCAGTTCATGATGGAGGTATTCACCCTGCTCAAACTCTTCTTTGGTTGGAGAGGGGCCACCGATAAGTACACCTTGAAAGCGATTAAAAAAGTCTTTTTCCGCAAGAAAGATGTCGCTTGATCGATCCCCTATCTTTTTGTAGAATTCATGGATTGCGATCTCACGCAGGCGCTGGAAACGAACACTGGACTGACCACCTTTTCTCTGCTTTCCAGGAACAGTAGATGTAGCACCTCCTATGGGATCGATTCGATTGCCGCGAAGAAAGCCCCAGTACGCCTCGCGTCTGTCAAGCACGAGCAGTCCGTACACGACTTTTTCTTCGAGCATTGCTTTGAGTGGTTCAAGCTCAAAGCTAGAACTGCATCGGTACATGTAGAGGTTGATTGGCTCTGGGGGAAGCACAACATGACATTCAAAATCATATTTGTCCCCGCTTTCCCGGTTAATGGCACCGCAAAAAACAGCCATTCCTCTTTCTGGCGGGCGGTTGTAAAATTTTAGACGTGCTAGAATACTTGAGATTGCACTCTGTACATTTGTCTTTGTCTGCTTCGATTTGATATTCGCGCTCTGACCGAATTCATCACGAAGCTGAGAGGTGACATCATGAATCTGCTTGTCAGGAGGTATGTAAAGGGAGATAAGTTCTGTTCCACTTCCCTCCTTTGCTTCGAGCTTTTCAAGCATCTTTTTAAAGTCATATCTGAGTCGTGCTTCATCCTTTTCGACCATTTCTGACATATATTGATTCTATCTCCGATTAATTCACCATGCAGCTCAGCAGTATGCGCTATTGATATTTGTTGTGTTGTCACGCGAGTGTACAAGATATCTATTATCTCCAATTAGTACATTGATAGACACAGAATACACAAGAATAAAGCTCACAAATAATAAGCCTAGGTGTATAGACCTATACTTATTGAAGAGCAAAGGTATTATAGATCACTATTATAGATCACTATTATCTTCAGCTCATCTGGAGGGGCTATCCAGTGATAGGTAAAGAGACTGGACAGCCTCCTGGAGATAGGGTGCATGTTCACAACAGATATGTGCTGACTGATGTAACATAATAAGACAAGAAGGAATCGAAATGGAGATCATATAAATGGTACAAGCAGATACGAAGAGGCGTCTAGGGTATGCTCTTCTCTCACTGTTTATGGCTGTAGCTATCTGGGAGTTCGTAGCAGTGGCAGTGGTGCAGAATAAATACCTTTTACCTTCATTTACTGACGTCTTTGCAGCTTTTCTCTCTATTCTTTCGCTTGGGCAGATATATCGTGATCTCTGGACAAGTCTGATCCACTTTGGCATTGGCATGTCCCTTTCCCTCCTTATTGGTCTTCCACTCGGGGTTTGCATGGGGTGGTTTTGGCGTGCAAATTATCTCTTAAATCCAATTGTTGAGATTCTTCGTCCCATCCCTCCACTTGCATTGATTCCTTTTGCAATTGTCTGGCTTGGACTTACTAGTTTTTCAGCAGGGTTTGTAGTGTTTGTAGGAGCGGTGTTTCCAATTATCATTAATACCTATGCTGGCTTTTCTACAGTTCCAAAGGTGTTTGTTGATGTTGGAAAAGTGCTCGGCTGCACAAGTGACCTGCGTCAGATTCGCTATATTGCATTTCCAGCAGCAATGCCTCATTTGGTATCTGGCTTTCGCGTTGCATGTGGTACTGCATGGATGTGCCTTGTTGGAGCTGAAATGTTTGGTGTGTCACGGTTTGGCCTAGGTCAGAAGATCTGGTGGTATTATAACTTGCACCAGATGGATAAGGTAATGGTATATATTTTAATTCTTGGCTTTGTAGGGCTTGCATTTGATACCCTTTGTAGATGGTATATTAGTAAAAAGTTGTTGAAATGGAAAGTTGGGGAGGTGAGTTAGGATGGGTGCAGTATCTATTCACCATGTTTCAAAGCGATTTAAAATGGATGATGGTTCTGAGTTTACGGCGCTTTCTGATATCTCATTTGAAATTGCAGAAGATGAATTTGTGTCATTTGTCGGTCCGTCCGGATGCGGGAAGACAACGCTGCTGCGTATCATTGCCGGGCTTGATTGTGCAACTGAAGGAAAGGTTTTTGTCGATAATACTGAGATCGTGAAGCCAGGCCCTCTCGTTGGCATGGTGTTTCAGGAGTACTCATTGTTTCCATGGCTGAATGCGCTTGATAATATTGCATTTGGACAAAAGATGAAAGGTATTTCAAAAGAAAAGCGTCATAGCGATGCGATGAAATATGTAGAACTCGTTGGACTTGCAGGATTTGAGCGGAGCTATCCCTATGAGCTCTCAGGTGGGATGCGCCAGAGAGTTGCTATTGCGCGGGCATTAGCAAATAATCCCGATTTACTCATTATGGATGAGCCATTTGGTGCACTTGATGCTCAAACACGAAATATGATGCAAAGAGAATTGCTTGATATATGGGAAAAACAGAAGAAAACCATTCTGTTTGTGACGCATAGTGTTGATGAGGCTGTATATCTGTCCGATCGTATCGTTGTGCTTGCTCATGCTCCTGGCCGTATTTCAGATATTGTGCAGGTAACGGTGCCACGGCCAAGAGATAGGACTGATCCTGAGTTTGCATCTTTTCGAAAGCATGTGCTTACCATGATTGAAAGCATGGCGTAACAATGCACAATTAATTGTTGTTTGACGTCAAAATTTCTTTTTTCGACACGCAAAAGGTGAGGGGTGAATTTGGGTGGAGCATATGCGAAACCATTAATATCACTGTATGCGATTATATAAAACACATTTCAGGAGATTTTCATGGTTCGGAAACCAAATAGTATGTATCGTTATATTTCTAAACGAGCATATACAAGACGAGAATATATGGGCGGTGTGCCTGGGTTAAAGATTGTTCAGTTTGATATGGGTAATTTATCGGCATATTTTCCAATGGAAGTGTCTATCACTGTCGATGAAGCTTGTCAGATCAGGCACAGCGCCCTTGAAGCGGCTCGTACAAGTATTAACCGTAAATTAAACAAAGACCTGGGAAGAGCAAACTATCACTTGAAACTCAGAACCTATCCTCACCATGTTCTTCGTGAGAATAAGCAGGCAACAGGCGCCGGTGCAGACCGTGTGTCTGAAGGTATGCGTCGTGCATTTGGAAAGGCTGTTGGAACAGCGGCACGAGTAACTCCGGGTCAAAAAATATTTACTGTTTATTCAGAACCTCAGCATCTTGAACGGGTGAAAAACGCACTCCGCCATGGAGGTCAGAAGTTACCTTCACCTGTTCACTTTGTGGTAGATATCAAAGATCAAGCATAATTTTTTGTAACTATTGACCTCTTTTTTCAACCAAACTGATCCATAAGCTGTCTGCTTCCCATGAAAAGAATGTGAAGGAGTTCTTTTCAGCGTTTTTTAGATTTGCCACTATGCTGATCTGGTTCAAAATGTGCTTTGTTGCCATGCAAAATTGTGCGACCTGCCCGGCAGAGAGGGCAGGCAGCTTGTCCATTGTGCAATCCTATCACTACAGCGAACATTAGAATTGCGTTTTACTGTTAGAGGGATGAAAATGAAAATTTGAAGGATTCAATCACTGTATTCGCTGCAACATCAAGTTGTTGACATTACTCTGTTCGGGGGCACCGGCATAGATATGTGGATGAAGCCGTTTGTGCTTTTGTGTGCATGTATGACAAAACCAAGAGTGTTTTGCATCAAGATCATCAAAGCAAAGTGGGTTTGACATAATGCAGCTCGCATCTGAACAATGAGCAAGACCAAGCAGATGTCCGATTTCATGCAGACCTTCTCGCGCAATTCGTTCAACAAGCAGGTTATCGTCTGCTGGAAGTCCCCAGAATTCGTTTGTGAGCCGTGCACCAGAGACAACAGACACACCAACACGCTCACGAGAGATTCCAAAGAGATGAGCACCAGTCCTGGTGCGTAGATCATCCCAAAGCACGAGGAGTATCAGTTCTGTTATGACATGGTTCTGTTTATGGTATTTATAATGATATAATGCATCAAGCACGGCATGTGCATCATAATACTGGGCGATGGCTGAGTATCCAGTCATGCGTATTGGGTTATCATCGAGGTGCATTGGAATATTCAGTATTTGCTGCATTCGACGCTGCACCCGCAGTGCTAATCCTGCTGAGGCCCGCTTGTCCCAAAAAATGTGAATATCCATAGTCTATCCGCCCCGCTCCTGAGCCACGACAGTTTGGCGTATCATCTTTTCCCCCATCATATGTATCCATCTCACTCTATTTTGCGAAAAACAATGAGCATTTGAAATACCTATGTATCTTATGTATACGAAATGAGCGGGTTTAAACATATTGAAAAAGAAATCAGCCGATATATTATTCCCCGCTACCATCGCGTCTGCGAGATTGGTGTTGGCAGGAATTTTCATACCGCACAGCAGATACATGCTGCTGGCCTTGAGATTTTTTCCACAGATATTATTCCTTATCCCGATGAAATGCCAGTTCCATATCACATTGATTCGATATTTTCCCCAACGCTTTCGCTATACACGGGTGTTGATCTCATCTATGCGATTCGGCCTCATGAAGAGATGATTGCGGCTCTGCTCTCTCTTGCAGGATCAGTTCATTGTGATCTCATTGTGTATCATCTTGGGTTTGAGAGATTTTTTGGAGCAGAGATTATTCCTGATGCATCTGTTCCGCTCTTTTTCTATCATCGAAAGAGTATTTGATGCACCCCTCCTCCTAAGTAATTGCTCACCCAAATGAGAACAGATCAACCTGTTTCTGTTCAGATTCAGGCTTTGTTTGCGGTTTTGGTTCTTCAGGAGAGGTAGACGTATCACGTGTATGAAGCGTTACCTGTTCCTCTGCCCCAGCTGGTGGTGCAGGAGGCGTTTTTTCTGTTTCATTGACTTTGTCTATTTTCTTTTGTGTAGTTTCTTTCGCCTTTACCGTTAATTTTAGTGCTTTTTCTGCTTCTTTCTTCTCTTTTTCAATTGCTTTTACGATCTCCTTCGCTTGAGCAGAATCTTCAAGCAGGATCGTCAGCAGATCCAGATTATCAGTAAGTGTTCTTGCACACAGTTCTGGGTTATATTGTGCAAGCACTGATACCGGACGGACATAGTCTTCACGCACGGTTGTCTGTGCCATATGCAGGTTTGCAGCGATGGTATGGTACAGTGACTGGCGAATGAGTCGTTTTCGTTTTGCAGTGCCTATTTTTCTGAGGCGGGATGGAGGGTTCAGCTTCGCACGTATAACATGACCGTTGGCGGCTGCATTGATACCAAATAACATGCATCCTGATGCATATCTCCAAAGCGTATAGTATTGCGTTTGTAGTGTGCGCCCAAGAAATCGATCTGCATGAGAGAGCAGATGATAACACGCACACTGGGCTTTTTGATCTGCAACAAGTGTCAGGTTCTCTTCAAGCCATAAAAGTACCTGATCAGGAGTTTCATCGACTTCCAAAGAAAGATGCGGAAGAACTCTGGGATCTTCTGCTTCAAAGGTGGCACTGATCAAGTCAAAGATAGTAGGGCGCTTGTCTTTTTTAGAAGTTGTTGGGGAGATATGTTCGTCAATACCAATCGATGCAGCATACAGCATGTTTACGCCGGAGCGTATGTCACCTGATGCACGTTGTGCGATATCATCAAGCACTGTTTGATCAATTATTTTTCCTTCTTGTTTTGCGATGGAACGAAGCAGTGGACTGATAGATCTGGCCTGCAAGGCACGAAAGAGGAGTGGCTCACATGCTGCTTTGATCGCAGCATCGACACCATAGAGATCATTTGCAATGAGAATAATTGGTTGCTGGCTTGCTTTGATGATTTCAACCACTGCTTTTGCACCACCTCGGTCTGCACTTCCATGCAGATTGTCGGCTTCGTCAAGGAGGGTGAGGCGGCGGCTGCCGGTGAAGGAATGAGTGGTTGCATTTCCTGCAACCCTCTCGATAGCTGCTTTTGTGCGTTGATCACTTGCATTCAGCTCGATGATATCCCAATGCATGTCATGTGCAAGGGCATAGAC
>WRER01000018.1 GCA_009779205.1 Methanobacteriota archaeon
CTTCAAGGCCGGTGAATGCATTATTTCTTTCCATCTTACTATTTCCTTCATTTCCTTTCCAATACTCCGCCTCGCAGATCCTGCTGCGATATATTATTCTCATTCTTGTATTGTTGGAGCATGGTGTTTGGTTTTATCTCGATCGGAACTCTACCTACAAGTACTGTTGCGCCAGTACTGTAATTTTTTTCTCGGAACCCCAGACATCAATTGCATCTTTTATGCAATTGTCGTCATTATATAATATGGTGGCTTGATAATATACCGAAATGGAATAGCTGTCAAACCACCACTTTATTTTGTATCATTTCATGAAGGGTGATACCTGCCTCCGGCGGGCAGGAACGCAGAGATGTATCACTGTGATAGTTTTTTATATTATATTTAAAGGTATTTAAATGCCTCTCTTTTTCTGCACATGATTTCTTGTGTTTGTATTTCGATTTTCACATGCGAGTTATTACCAAGGAGACGAAGTACATTCCAGATACGAGTCGAATCGAACAGGCTATTTATGAACCTGCATATGAAAATTCATTCGTGAGAGAAAGATCAAGGTTGCAATAGCTGTATGAGTAATTTGTATCTGAAAAAATCTGACGGGGTCGAAGGTAACTATATAGCCCAAAATCCCGCTTAATATTATAACTACTTCGTTTTCTGAACACTAAAGTTTCAAGGTAGACTGAAAAAAAAGGTGTTAGTATATTGGTCCGTTAAAGAATCCAGTAGAGAGTGTTTTTGATATCAGGTATGATGCACCGATACGTGGTCTAATCTCCAAGGTAAAGGATCTTGAAGACTCAGGTTCTCTTGTACTTGTTATTTTATGTGAACCTTTATCGATCTTTATTTCGATATCTGCTCTATCTCCAGGATACAGCCGAACATCGTTATTTACAACCTTCAGACCATTTATACTAGTGACAGTCCATACATCAACATCAGCAGCATCAAATTTGGTGAAGAAGGGACTTGAAACGAAATCGACGACGTCACTCGGCTTCTTATAAGTCAGTGGGATTGGAAGTCCTGTATCATTTGAGAACAGGAATAGAATATCTGATGCATCCTGTGGCTGACCACCTTCTGGAACTCCGAGTTTCAGGTTGATGGTTTCGAGATAGTTAGGCCTTAGGGTACGGTTATCTGGTTCCGTTACATTTCCATATACCTGTCCAATCAGATACATATTTGATGTTGTTTGCTGAATTCCTGCGTAGGTGACTTCCTGAGCTTTTTGGGTTGCGAAGAAACCAGCGCCAAGCAGGACGTAGCTAAAGACTGCGGCTACCACGACGAACGCGATCAGCACGATTGCAGCCTCAAGGCCAGTAAATGCATTATCTTGTTTCATGACTCATCACCTTACAGTAATTTTCCACCCTTATATCCGGTGGCGATTGTTTTTCGCAGTGTTGTTGGTGCACCGACAGGAGGTTTGATCTCAAGCTGGAACCATTGACCAGTTTGTGGACCGTCATTAATGTAAAGGATGGCATTACATGAATTTCCTGGAGGAACGAGGACTGCTGGGATTTTTGGATCGGGATTCACGCCCTGACTGCACTGATCAAGTGTAAATTTTCCGTGATTCTCTGCGGGCTTACCCGCAACAGATGTCACATAACCGAAGTTATATGGAACCTTTCCTTCCTGTGAGAACGTAATCAATAACTCTGTAAGTTCCTGGGACTGACCGCCGATAGGTACTGTCAATGAGATTTGTACCATATCGAGTTTTGATTCAGCTCCGTCGGCAGTCATATTACCATAGAGCGTTCCACCAGGAATTAAATTCGAAGTTGTCTGTTTGACTCCGGCATATGTAACTTCCTGGGCTTTCTGGGTTGCGAAGAATCCAGCACCAAGCATTACATATGAAAATATTGCGGCCACGACAACGAATGCGATCAGCACGATCGCTGCCTCAAGGCCGGTAAATGCGTTATCTCTTTTCATATATCATCACTCCTTATAGGACTTCTCCAGAGCTCATACCTGAACCCAGTGTTTTTGTGATCAGTGTTGCTGCACCGACAAGGGGTCTCATTTCAAGTGCAAACCACTGTTTTGCGCGGAGTTCTTCACCTTTTTGGATCGACAGCATAAATGTTGCGAACTCACCTGAGGTTAAGACCGGCACCTTTGACTGTGGGTAGTACGCTGTGAGGTTGTAAGCACCACAACAAGGTTCATCGACTTGATCTCTATTGGTAAGCTCACTATCAAATACATTTATACGCTGTGGCGTTGTATTTCTGCTTGATGTGAAGAGAAAAGTCGTTGTACTCATATCAACTGCTTCTCCGCCGAGTGGAACACGAACATTGAACATAAATCCATCAAGCAGACCAGCAGAGGTCGTGTTTGCATACAATGAACCGTCAATCACAGCATTTGATGTTGTCTGTTTGATTCCGGCATATGTAACCTCCTGGGCTTTCTGAGTTGCGAAGAATCCAGCGCCAAGCAGGACGTATGAAAATATTGCGGCCACGACAACGAATGCGATCAGCACGATCGCCGCCTCAAGGCCGGTAAATGCGTTATCTCTTTTCATTTTATTTTCCTCCTTATAGTAAGGGCTTTCCGTTTATCAGACCCGCATCAATTCTCTTTGTTACCAGTGTTGGAGCACCAATCGCAGGAATCATTTCAATTGAGAACCAGTCACCAGCATTGAGTTCTTCACCTAAACATAAGGTATAGATTGCACTGGCACCTGGGGATAAGATGGAATTTTTATCAGGGAAGTAAGCTTGGGCCTGAGGGGCACCACTCAGAGCTGTAGAACTATCACATTTTTGAGGGTACTCAATTATATCATCGATGTCCAATGGAGGCTTATCCACCACAGGTAATGGCGGGGTCGTCTTTTCTGATGTGTACACGAACGTCGTGGTGCTCATATCAATGTTCTGCCCACCACCTGGGACTTTAATACTGAATGTCAGTCCTACAAGCCCAGGACCCTTGCTTCCGGGTGTTGTAACATTGCCGTACATGTGTCCCTCAAACACGACATTTGATGTTGCCTGTTTGATTCCGGCGTATGTGACTTCCTGTGCTTTCTGGGTTGCGAAAAACCCTGCGCCGAGCATCACATACGAAAATACAGCGGCCACGACAACGAATGCGATCAATACAATCGCTGCTTCAAGGCCTGTAAATGCGTTATCTCTTTTCATATCAATACCTCGTCCATCAACATCTCTGATGGTACACTACAAGATTACACCTAAATATATTAATATCTTTCTTCTTTCTGTTAGAAGGGATTTTTTTGCAGCATGAGGAGGGACCTGTACAGCTGCTTCTGTGGTGTGGTGATTGATACACGCAGAAAAATGGGGTACAAGGAGAGAAAAGAGGGGGGGAAGAAGGGCAGTATTGGGTATAGGTCGAGAGATGACAATCAACCACGAAAAAGTCTTATACAAAGATAAAACAAATAATTCGCATGGCGAATTTTCATGTCATGGATTGGAAAAAGAGGCTAGTAGATATGCACTATTATAATAGTGCATTGTCTATGTGAGATCTTCCGGGATCAGACCCGTTGCTTTGCAAACGATCTCGATCTCGACACCTTCTGCAAGCACCGCTTTTGCAGTTTGGAGAATGTCTTCCTCCTTTCCTTCTTTTCTTACTTCTCCTTCCCTAATTTCCTGATCCCACAAGAACTTATCACGTGCAATTGCTATCACTCGTTCATTAGGATCGTGACTGTTCTCTACCAAATTTTCAAAAGCTTGCTTTAAGTTTTCTTTTTTTCTGCCAGTGCTTCCATTTCATCTCTCTGTCTGCATATTAAAAATCGTAACAACAGGATTGCATCCTCACTCTTTTCAGTCTCTTATTTCGGTTCATACGCTGATGGCAATGCAACCACAGATCACAATGCATGGTACCGGCCAGATGTACTATATAATAGTGCAATATCTTGTATCGAGGTTTGGGATGTAGTCACAGAAGATGTTCCTGAGCTATTGGAGAGGGTGAAAGATATACTCCTTGTAAAAGGGCGGAAATCTCTGCCTCTTAAGATAACAAGTACAAGAGAATCTGGGTCTTCAAGATCCTGTACCCTGGAGATTAGACCACGTATCGGTACATCATACCTGATATCAAAAACACTGTCTACCGGATTCACTCACGGAGCACTATACTAAACCATTTTTTTCTGCCTGCTGCCTGCCAACAGGCAGCTGTGCAATAGCCATGGACAACTTCCATGGTAACACATAACAAACCGTTACAGCCACCAAACAAAAAAAGAATGTGAAATATTTCCACTTGAATTTCCTGTCGTTTGCATATGATAAACGCGAGGACACTCCCCTTCCTCACGGGAAGCATACATAAACGGACCCCTTCCATCCCAACTCGTCATCACACGGTATGCATCACGCTCCATGCGAAATGCACCATCTTCGAGCAACCACCGAGTCGCAGCACTCGCTGGCATTCCACGGACAGGAACGTCAAATATGCAAGAAGATAGATCATGGAAAGGAAAGAACATCTCACGTGTAAACCCAATCATCCTCGGCGCAGAAAGCGAGACAACACTCCCTTCCGGACTCAAAGCATATGCATACCGATAGGGTATGTGTGATGATGCCTGAGATGGTGCATGTGCCGTGTAAGAAAACACACCATTTTCATCCATTCCATGCACATACAGCCCCTTATCTCCAGTCACTTCCATCATAAGAGATGCTGCAACTGGAACAAAGACACACATCCCAGCCTGCACCATAAAAAGCACAACAAAAAAAAGAGAGAGGCCAATACATCTCCCTCTGATCTTCCTAAGATAACGCACTAATCTCATCTGCCCAGGACTCAAGATCAGCAAGTACACTGTCCTGTTCATATGATGTCACCCGAACCTTATCGCGTGTAAAGGTAACATAGTAGAGATCTCCAGATGCAGAATGACAGCGAAGTGTGCAGGAATACGTGTCTTTTGACGCATCCCGAGCAGCAATTCCACCAATCATTCCTTCAAGTCCTGTATTCTCTTCAATTGCAAGTACAGACGAAGTAAATCCTGCCTGTGTCGGAGCCTTCACCGTAATCGTTCCAATCACTTTTCCCATATCATCCTGATACAGCACCTTTCCGGTATAGGACTGCTTTGAAACGCCAACTCCGGGCTGGGCTTCTCCTCGGAACTGATACGGAACACAATTCCAGGGGTTCGTTGCTACAACACCAGAAATAATAGCATCAAATGCTGCAAGCGTTGCAATCGGGTATCGAAGCTCGCGTACCGCGGACTTCGATGTTGTGGTATTGATAAAATCTGCCATAGTCTTCTCCTCCAGGGACAGAACCCTGGATACTCATAAGGTCAGCACACAGGGTATTAGACAGAAGAACCAAGACGAAAATGCGCTTCATCTCAGGCTTCAATAGACAAATCAACACATAGCACATGCGCAACAAAATCAGAGGGAAATGGATATTTTCCCACGGTTATAGCTATATTAACCTGCTGACAAAATCTTGCGCTACATGAAAGATGTAGTAGAACCACGAAACACACGAAAGGCACGAAAAATCAGGGGCACTGACACACACATTTCGTGTTTTTCGTGTTTCTGGTGGTTAAAAATGGAAGGGGAGAGAGTTACAAATGAAGTTTTGTGATGACATCCAGTATAATATTCCAATTGAACCAAATGACCTGTCTGGCGCTCACTTCTCAACCATCGAGACAACCCACTCACAATACAGCTTCGAACCACGTACAACAGGCACCGCCAGAACCTCAGGCACCTCATATGGATGCACTGACAAAATCCACTCCATCAGTGCATCAACCCCTCCTGCCGTCGTCTTCATACACAACAAAATCTCCTCATCCTCACACAAATTCCCCTCCCATCGATACACCACCGCCACCGGTGTCATAGACACACATGCACAAAGCCCCTTCATAACGGCATTCTTTGCCATTTCACGAGAAAGATCCTCTGGAACGGTACAGTAAACAACAACAATCTCCTCATTCATAGTAATTACCCATTACTCACCTGAAAGCAAAAATCCACGCTCTGTAATCACACACATAACAACTCCTCCTTCAGCACGAGCATGATGCTTTGCAATCCGAATTTTGCGAGCTGATCCATATCGCTCAAGCTGCAACACCACCTTAGAGAGGTGGGCAAGACCAGTTCCACCAAGTGGCAAAAACTCCTCCTTCGTCAACGACGCCAACGGAGAAAATCCCTGGTACACCTGATTTGTCACAATCACCGGAATATTATACCGTTTTGCAAACCCAAGCAGCACAACAATCTGACGATTCAACCTCTGCACACTATCCTGCTGCTCAAAATCTGTTCGATAGAGCCCGGTTGCAGAATCAAGCACAAACAACCCAATATCCCGAGTTGCAAGCACCTTAGAAGAATCAGAGATCATCTGTCCCTGCTGATCAAAATCTTCAGGCTCAAACAGATACAAAAAATCAGAAAAATCCCTTGCATTCTCTCCGGCAATCTGAGAAAATCGTTCCACTGAAAAACTCTCAGTATCCATATACACGACACTGCGACCCTTTGCAATCACCTGCACGGCAGCAAGCATACAAAACGTAGACTTTCCACTCCCAGATTCCCCGTAAAACTGTGTAATCATCCGACGAGGATACCCACCTCCGATCAGCTCATCAAGCGCAGCAAATCCACTCGGTTCAACGAGATCTGAACCCATTCCATACTTCAAATCGTCACTCATCCTTCCCTCCATTCCCTGTCACAGATGACGGAAAAACAGCACCACCAACCATCTCTCGAGCTTTACTCTCAACCAAACGCATCAGATCCAACAGTGAAACTCCCTCAGCCAGTGCACATCTCTGCACAATATCAAACTCAGGCTTAAGCGTAAAACATTCACCATCAATATATCCACACTTCACTGGAAACCGATACAGCTGACCATTCACCTCAAGCTCAACCTCCTCAAACACACGCTCTGCAACAAACCGGTGCACACTCGGCACACATCGAATTCCAAGCGTTCCAAGCAATTTCGCCATCTCACGAGAAAGACGCACTGAATCCTCTGGCAAGGCAATCACCTGCACTAAAAACCCAGGCCTCCCCTTCTTCATCACAATCGGTACAGCAACAGCATCTCGTGCACCCTTCTTCATCAACTCCGACAAAGCAAATGAAATAGTCTCTCCGGTGACATCATCAACATTTGTCAAAAGCACATCCACCGTGAAAGCCTCCCCTGAAGGTACCGAGACCTTCTCATCTGAAACTTCAAAAATCATCACACGAAGGACATTTGAGACACCAACAGGATCTCGCTTTCCTGCACCGTATCCAACAGCACAGACTGATCCTGAACACTCACCTTCAAACGGAAATGACGCTGCAAATTCTGCAAGCAATGCAGCACCAGTTGGAGTACATAACTCACCTGCACCATCCCCATTCCGGGCACTCATCTGCATCACCAGAACGCTTTCTTTAAAAATAGCAACCGTAGCAGGAGCAGGAACGGGATACCGTCCATGTGACATCATCACCTCCCCTGATCCAACTGCAACAGGACGCACAACAACGCCATCAGGTGAGAGAAGATACATCGCCATACACGCTCCAAGCACATCTGCAATCGCATCATCAGCACCAACCTCATGAAAATGCACATGATTTATATCATCACAGGTACCTGCATGAACCGCACGCTCAGCTCGTGCAATTCGTTCAAACACACGCTTTGCCATCCTGATAACAGAGGGAGGTGCAGGACACCCCTCCACCCGCTCCATAACCTCAGCAAGGCTTCGGCACACATCATCGGCATGCGTGTCAACTGACACCGCACAAATACCTGCACGATCCACTCTGGACACCGAAGGCCTCTCTCCAACTGATGCCATCACGCAAAGAACATCCTCTTTTGAAGCACCCGCATCCAAAAGAGCCCCAATAACCATATCACCAGCAGCACCACGCACCGGATCAAACAGCACAATCTTCTTCATCATACACTTCACAAACAACACAAATCACAAACAGGAACAATCGTAATTCTAGTACTTATACATCAAATAACATATGGTTGTTGGAACATGGCAGAAATAGCTCTAAAAGTTGATAGTGCATACCCCTCCGATCTCGGACTGGGCAGAGCACGAATCGATCAAAAGACCATGCAATATCTCCTTATATCTCCCGGAGATCTCATCTCGATCACCGGAAAAGAAAGTCAGACCATCGCAAAAGTCTGGCGGCTCAAGCCAGATGACTGGGAGCAGCAAAAAATTCGTATTGATGGATTTACAAGAACAAATGCAGACATCTCAATCGGCGACACCGTTCGAATCTCCCATATCGGAGACCCCGTCGTCGCAACCCAGGTAACACTTGCACTCCCTGAAGACATCCCTGAACAACACCTCACACCCTTAATTCAGGCTGCAAAACATCACCTCACTGACTTTCCAATCTCCCTCAATGATGCCATTCCAATCCCATTTACAGCAAACTTCTTCCAGACACAGCATATCCAGCTTCGGGCAATAGCTCTCGTTCCAGAAGACGCTCACATCATTGGAAAAGATACTGAAATC
>WRER01000019.1 GCA_009779205.1 Methanobacteriota archaeon
CCACGGTCAGTTATTGACGTTTACCTTCCCTCAGATCGGTAACTATGGCGTTGATTTCAATAATTTTCAGAGTCCACGGGTCTTTGCGAGAGGGCTCATCGTCCACGAGCTCTGCGAAAAACCTGCGCACGATCCAACGCTCAGATCGTACTGTGAAGCAAATGGGGTTATGGGTATCAGTGGCGTAGACACTCGGATGCTTACTGTTCAGGTTCGTGAGAGCGGCACATTGCAAGGTTGTCTTATGATTGGAACTGATGATGGGGAGGCTGCTGTTGCACAAGCTCGAAAAGCTCCTCCTTTACGTGAATACGATCTTCTTGGAGAAGTATCCTGCCCTGAGATGTACCATATACCTGGCTCTGGTAAAAAAATAGCAATCATTGATCTTGGTATCAAGAAAAGTATGCGTGAAAATCTGGCACGCCGCGGCTATGATGTGTATGTGTTTCCCCACAATGCGACACCGAGTGATATTGGTGTGATTAATCCGGATGCCCTTTTCATCAGTAATGGACCAGGGGATCCAATACAAGCAACACAAGCTCTAAAAACGGTCAAAGAGTTTATCGGAGAGCTTCCCATCTTTGGCATCTGCATGGGGAATCTGATCAATGGACTTGCTCTTGATGGCCGTACTGAAAAACTGAAATTTGGACATCATGGGGGAAATCAGCCGGTTAAAGGTCTGGACGGAAAAGTTTACATCACTTCTCAGAACCATAGTTACATCGTAGATAAGGAAAGTTTGCCGGAAGGATGTGTTGTGAGTTATGTTAACTGCAATGATGGAACACTCGAAGGATTTGAAGACCCATATCTAAAAATGTTCTCTGTGCAGTTCCATCCCGAAGCCTCAGCAGGTCCTCGCGATATGCAAAGTCGTTTTTTTGATGAAGTGATTGGGAGGAACATTTAATGCCAAAAGATCTCTCTCTGAAAAAAGTCCTGATTATTGGATCAGGGCCGATCCAGATCGGGCAGGCAGCAGAGTTTGATTTCTCCGGAACTCAAGCATGCCGGGCTTTACGTGAAGAGGGTATTGAGGTAGTACTCGTAAACTCAAATCCTGCAACGATCCAGACCGATCCTGACACTGCAGACATTATCTATGTCGAACCAATACAGGCCGATATTATCGCACAGATCATTGAAAAAGAAAAGCCTGATGGCATTCTCTCCGGGATGGGCGGACAGACCGGCCTCAACATGACTGCAGAACTCGCTGAGATGGGAGCTCTTACTGACGTTCGTATTCTTGGGACTCCCCTTGAAGCAATTTATGATGGAGAAGATCGGGATAGGTTCCGTGCTCTCATGGGCAGAATCGGCGAGCCGGTACCAAAGTCAATGATTGTGAATTCAATGTCACAGATCGATGAAGCAATCAAAGAGATCGGATTTCCAGCCATTATACGGCCTGCATATACGCTTGGTGGATCCGGAGGTGGAATCGCTCATAATGAGGCAGAACTGCGCCGCATTGCAGAGATTGGTATGGGTCGCTCTCGTATCAGCCAAATTCTTATTGAAGAGAGTGTTGCAGGCTGGAAGGAGATCGAGTTCGAGGTCATGCGTGATGCTGCTGACACCTGCATTATCATCTGTGGTATGGAAAATGTCGATCCGATGGGAGTGCACACCGGTGAGAGTGTTGTTGTTGCTCCGATTATGACGCTGCGCGATGATGAGTTTAATCTACTTCGGGATGCATCTCTCAAGATCATCCGTGCTTTAAATGTTCAAGGAGGGTGCAATATCCAGTTTGCATTTAAAGGCGGAGATGAGTACCGCGTTATTGAAGTAAACCCCCGTGTATCCCGCTCATCAGCTCTCGCATCTAAAGCAACAGGATACCCAATTGCACGTGTTTCAGCAAAAATTGCCATTGGACTTCGCCTGGACGAGATTCAAAACACAGTCACCGGTGTAACACCTGCGTCATTCGAACCTGCAATTGATTATGTGGTCGCAAAAGTTCCAAGATGGCCATTTGATAAATTCAAGACTGCTGATCGGACACTGACTACTGCGATGAAAAGTACTGGTGAGGTTATGGCAATCGGGCGCAACGTTGAGGAAGCGTTTTTAAAAGCCATTCGCTCGCTTGACACTGATAGTATGGTGCACACTGATCATCGTGAGATTCAGATGATTCTGAGCAGACCAACTGATGAGCGATTTACGACATTATTTGATGCATTCAGACAAGGCTTCACGCTTGAAGAGATCCATAACCTCACACGCATCACACCATTTTGGCTTGAGAAGATCAAAAATATCGTCAACCTTGAAAAAGAGCTTGTAAACTCTTACTCCCCTGCCCTTGTAAAAAAGGCAAAAAAATATGGTTTTTCAAACAAGTATATCGCTCAACTTGTACATGTCCCGATCGAGGACGTACATGCCATTGCAGGCTCCCCTGTCTATAAGATGGTAGATACCTGTGCTGCTGAATTCCCTGCACAAACTCCCTATTTTTACTCGACCTATGGTGATCAGTTTTGTGAGATTGAGCCGAACAACCACAGGAAAGTGATGATTCTTGGCTCCGGACCGATCCGTATTGGGCAGGGTATTGAGTTTGATTATTGTACTGTTCATGCGATAATCGCACTACGTGAGCAGGGTGTTGAGGTTCACATTGTAAATAACAATCCTGAGACTGTCTCCACCGACTTTGATATCTCTGACAGACTTTTTTTTGAACCAATGAACCTTGAAGATGTGCTCTCTCTCTTGAGAAAAGATACATATGATGGCGTAATGGTTCAGTTCGGCGGGCAAAACGCGATAAATCTTGCGGTACCTATTCACGAAGCCATTGAGCGTGAACACCTTCCTGTACGCATCCTTGGAACAACTCCGGATGCAATGGATATGGCAGAGGATCGCGATCGATTTAGTGCTCTCTTAAAGAGACTTGGCATCTCATCTCCTCCAAATACTTCTGCAACGAGCGAAGAAGAAGCATATGCAAAAGCAGAATCCATTGGATATCCCGTTATGGTTCGCCCAAGTTACGTGCTTGGAGGGCGGGCGATGGAGATCGTGCATGATGGAGATGAACTTGCATCATATATGCGAGAAGCTGTTCGCGTCTCACGCAGCCACCCTGTGCTTATTGACTCATTCCTTTCTAATGCGACTGAGATAGATGTTGATGCAGTCTGTGATGGTGAAGAGGTGCTTATCGGCGGTATCATGGAACATATCGAGATTGCAGGTATTCACAGTGGTGACTCTGCCTGTGTGATTCCTCCTCAATCTCTATCAGACACTGTTCTTGGAACTGTACGTGCTTATACGCAAAAAATTGCTCTTGGTCTTGGTGTTGTAGGTCTTGTGAATATTCAGTTTGCGGTACAAGATGAAGTTGTTTACATTCTTGAAGCGAATCCACGTGCAAGCAGGACTGTTCCATTCGTTTCAAAAGCAACGGGCCTTCCTCTGGCAAAGATCGCAGCGCGTGTTATGATGGGCACAAAACTAAAAGATCTTGGATATACTGAGCGAGTCATCAATCATGTCGCTGTAAAAGAGGTACTCTTGCCGTTTAACAAGCTCCCTGGAGTGGATGCTGTACTTGGTCCTGAGATGAAAAGCACCGGAGAGGTTATGGGTATTGACTATGACTTTGGGAGAGCTTACTACAAAGCCTCTCTTTCTGCAAATAATAAGATTCCCACCTCTGGCAATGTGTTCATGTCCGTGACCGATGATATGAAGGGTGCAATGTTATCAATTGCCCAGGATCTCGTGCGAGATGGACTGACCCTTTATGGAACAAGTGGAACAGTCGAATTTTTTGAACGCAATCAGATTCCTGCCAATCTTGTTCGAAAAATAAATGAAGGCTCACCAAATATTCTGGATCTTTTGCGTGGGGGTGAGATTGATCTTATCATTAATAATTTTGCAGATAAAAGATCACGCTACGATCACATTGAGATCATGAAAGTCGCTGTAGATTATGGTATTCCTTACATTACAACGCTGCAAGCAGCAAGAGCAGCAGCAGCTGCCATCTCGTCACTTGCCCAGGATCACGTAACGATCGAACCACTCCACCATTATATTGGAAAAGAATAATATTATTAAATATTACTTTTTTTTGAGTTTGCTTTCTTTTTCTTTATTTGTTTTTCGCGCAATGCTTTTCGAATCGGTGTACTCGTTTGTTTTTTTCTCAAAATCCCGTTTTCTCAAGAATAATTACAGGCACGATGATCATACCAATGAGTCTTGATGTTCATTTTTTAATAAACCGTGATACATGGCGAATTTCGTATCTTCACAGATGAAATGAAAGTTAAGAAATTTCCACTACATTCACCAGAAATCAAGTATATTAATGGTGTTAATCCGCAGCATACAGCATTTTCTTGAGCACAATAGTTTATTAGAGATCAGAACTAATATTAGACATTCGCATGTGTTGAATCTGTACCACAGAGTACGTTATTTGCGGAGGTATTGGAGGATTACGATTTATGGCTACTGAAAAACCACACCTAAATCTTGCGGTCATTGGACACATTGACCATGGAAAGTCTACAACTGTTGGGCGTATGATGTTTGAGACTGGAACTGTTCCACCTCACATTATTGAAAACTTTAGAAAAGAAGCAGAACAAAAGGGTAAAGGTTCTTTCGCTTTCGCATGGGTTATGGACAACCTGAAAGAAGAGCGTGAGCGTGGTATCACCATCGATATTGCACACAAGCGCTTTGATACCCCAAAATACTACTTCACCGTTGTAGACTGTCCAGGACACAGAGACTTCGTCAAGAACATGATCACCGGTGCATCACAGGCAGATGCAGCAATTATTGTCGTTGCAGCAACAGACGGTGTCATGGAACAGACCAAGGAGCACGTGTTCCTCTCAAAAACCCTTGGCATTCAGCAGATTATTGTTGCAATCAACAAGATGGATGCTGTCAAATACGATGAAGCCAAATTCAATGAAATCAAGACCAATATGGGCAACCTGCTTAAGATGGTTGGAACCGACCCTGAAAAAGTACCATTCATCCCAATCAGTTCGATGGAAGGAGACAATATAAAGGAGAACAGTGCAAATATTCCATGGTACAAAGGTAAACCTCTGATAACTCTCTTAGATGACCTGACAGTACCATCAAAGCCAACTGACAAGTCTCTCCGCATTCCAATTCAGGATGCTTACTCAATTTCCGGTATTGGAACCGTTCCAGTCGGTCGTGTTGAGACCGGTGTTCTTAAGAAGGGTATGAATGTTGTTTTCATGCCAGCAAACAAGAGTGGAGAATGTAAGTCCATTGAGATGCACCATGAAGAAACTCCTTCTGCAGAACCAGGCGACAATATTGGATTTAATGTCCGAGGTATTGGAAAGGACGATGTTCGCCGTGGAGATGTCTGTGGAGATGTCAACAGCCCACCCGCAGTCGCAGAAGAGTTCACTGCACAGATCGTTGTGTTGCAACATCCAAGTGCAATTACTGCAGGATACACTCCAGTCTTTCACTGCCACACCGCACAGGTTGCCTGTACCTTTACTGAGCTTTTAAAGAAACTTGACCCACGTAGTGGTCAGACTCTTGAGGAGAACCCAACCTTCTTAAAGGCTGGAGATGCAGCAATTGTAAAGTGTGTTCCAACCAAGCCTCTCTGTCTTGAAAACTCAAAGGAATTCCCACAACTCGGACGCTTTGCAATCCGTGATATGGGATCTACCATCGCTGCTGGAATGTGCATTGACGTTGTCAAGAAGCAGTTCCGCTAAACCTTATTTTTTTGGGTTGATTATATGCAAAAAGCCAGAATTCGCCTAACCGGTACCGATTATAAAAAAGTAGAAGAAGTGTGTGACAAAATCAGAGAGATAGCCGAGCGTACCGGCGTTAATCTGGCAGGGCCAATTCCACTTCCAACCAAGCGCCTTGTGGTCCCTATCAGAAAAAGTCCAGATGGAGAGGGAACTGCAACCTGGGATCGATGGCAACTCCGCGTCCACAAACGCCTCATTGATATCGATGCAGATGAGCGTGCACTCCGCCAACTGATGCGTACACAAGTGCCAAAAGACATTGGCATTGAGATAGTCCTCGAAAATTAAAGGTAGTTTTCGACGTCATGAGTACGTTCATCACCAAGATAAAAGAACGATATAATAATACCTCTGCGGAAAAACTTTTTCTCGCAATTTTTGTAGTTGGACTTCTTGTTCGAGTTCTTTTTCCAGAGCTCAAATTGCTTCATCATGATGAAGCGATTCATGCATGGTTTTCTTATGAATTGTTAACGCTCGGAACATATCTGTATGATCCGATGTATCATGGTCCTCTTTTGTATTACTTGATGTCTACTGCGTTTTCGATTTTTGGAGATAGCGATGCTGTTGTAAGACTTGTGCCTGCTATTACTGGTGCATTGCTTATTCCTGCAATATATGCCCTTTATAAGCTCGACTATGTATCAAAAAATCAAGCAGTAATTGTTGCACTATTTTTTGCACTATCACCAAATATGGTGTATTATTCGCGATTTTTACGTCATGATATCTTTCAACTTCTTTTGACTTTACTCGTGCTTGTCTTCATTTTTGCCTATATTGAACGAAAAAAGTGGTATTTTGCATTGTTTGCTGGAATTTGTGGAGCTCTTGCGCTTTGTTTGAAAGAAGAGGTTCCGGCAATACTGTTCATATTTGTTTCATTCTGTATTGTTGCGTGGCTCCTTGGAAAGATGGAATTTCCAAAGACCTGGACTCGTGATCTTGTTATTGCTGTATTTGCCGCAGTTGCTGTTGGATTTGTCTTTTATAGTTCATTTTTTGCATACCCTGATGCCTTTTTCGGGGCAGCACAAAGTGCATTGGATCATTGGTTCGCAATGCATGATGAATGCCGACTGTGTGGACCTCCATACTGGTATGTTCTATTACTTATCTTATACGAGCTCCCAATAGCAATTGTTGGCATTGCATCTGTTTTGATCTGGGTGTTCAGAAAAGAAGGCTTACTCCGTGTCATAAAGGCAGGTACTGACTATGTGAACGGAATTGTTGAGAGGTGCGAATTTCGCCTTCCATATCATCCATTTGATAGGAAAGAACTATTTTTCATTTTATGCTTGTACTGGCTTTTCGGAACAATGGCTATGTACGGGTATATTGGTGAAAAAGTTCCTTGGCTTTTGATTCATCAACTCTTGCCATTGATCTTTGTTGCAGCATATGCACTACAAGATTTGAGTCTGAAAAAAGCGATAATAACTGCATTTTGTACTCTGTACCTTGTTGTTCTGATGGTTCATGTTACGTTTATTCCTGTTGCAGACATAAACGAGCCCATTGTGCAGGTTCAAAATTCTGAGCAGCTCCGTGATGTTATGGCACTCATTGATGCAGCTGATCGCGTAGCTATTGCATCTTCTTCATACTGGCCACTTCCATGGTATTATCGTGGGGATCGCTGGAATAAAATTGACTTTTATGGTGATATGGTTCCTGAATCACAGTTGTATGCATCGGATCCTGATGTTATTATTACACATGATGCAAGAAGCTATCCTTGGCTTGAAGGGTACACGAAAGAAACCTATCGTTTGAGTTATTGGTTTTCGTGGTACGAAAATAAAGATAGGCTTTTGAAATGGTTTTTCCTTCGTGATGGTCCGATGGGAAGTGTGAACATAGAGGTATTTACAAGGGCGTAAATATCTGTCTTATTTTGTAACAATTCATACCATTGCAATTTTTCAACGTTTGACGTATAATACACTGATATCAGTAGAGAAAAGTTATTAGATCTTGATTAGAGGACATATTTTATAAATGAAAGTCTCATTGAATATGGAGGGGAAAAATGGCTAAATACGTTGTGATTTACGAAGACATGCGAAAAGACGCTGTAGCGCCAGATATGGTGGAAATTTTGCTGAAAGGTCATGTGGAACATTTGAGAGATTTGCATTCACGAGGGGCTTTATTTATGTGCGGGCCTTTAAAAAACAGTAGTGAGAAGGGTCTGCAGATATTTGAGGCAAATTCTAAGGAAGAAGTGGAAAGTTGTGTATTGAAAGATCCTTTAATCGTTCATAAATGGTATGCCAGCTATCATATTTACGAATGGATTGAGGCGAATGAAGAAAATAATTATCTGATGTAGAACACAAAAACAGAATTAGCTTAGCGCAATGCATAGTATAAGCATAATACAATTCTGGTTTGAAAAAGTGACACTCCTTAATAACCGAGATGTGGACAGTTATTTTTATTATTTTCATTTTTTTACATCTCCACTCATAACATAACAAATTCAATAACGATAATACATTATCTTCGTGACATCCAATATGTTGTAGCAAGCGTATCCATGACCATTATGTCATTTATATCTATTACTATCATAACGATAGATTCCAATTTCAAAACAGCTTCGACTCACGAACAATACAACTTTCTATCTTCTATCTGCCAGATCCATCTATGACATCTATCACAAAGGCTGTTATCCCTGCTGCTGGCTGGGGTACCCGTTTCTTTCCAATGACGAAAGCACAACCAAAGG
>WRER01000020.1 GCA_009779205.1 Methanobacteriota archaeon
AAGAGCAACTTAAATGGTCAGCTCTGCGGGACAAGCCTGCTGAAACCATGTACCAGATTATGCAGGGTGAGTTGTTCCCGTTTATCAAGACGCTGCACAATGACAGCGCCAGTACATACGCTAAGTATATGGACGATGCTATTTTCAAGATCCCGACTCCGCAGCTTCTGGAGAAAATCGTCACTTCCCTGGATGAATTGTATGCTTCTATTGATAAGCAACCTGACCGTAAAGATGTCCGTGGGGATCTGTACGAATATATGCTCTCGCGGCTGACAACAGCAGGCACGAACGGCCAGTTTCGGACTCCTCGCCATATCATCCGTATGATGGTGGAGCTATTAGATCTACGCCCGGAAGATGTGATTTGTGATCCAGCCTGTGGTACAAGTGGATTTCTGGTGTCAGCAGGCGAATATCTGAAAGAGAAGTATCTTGAGGAGATTTTCTATACCAAAGATGCAAAATCGCATTATGATAATGCCATGTTCACTGGCTATGATATGGACAGAACGATGCTCCGGATCGGAGCAATGAACATGATGACCCATGGTATCGCAAATCCGCAGATTGTGTACAAGGACAGTCTGTCCGATCAGAATACTGACAGCGGCACATATACCAAAATTTTGACAAATCCTCCCTTCAAAGGCAGTCTGGATTATGATATTGTGGCAACTGATCTTACGAAAGTTGCCAAGACCAAGAAGACTGAACTCCTTTTTTTGGTGTTGTTTCTGCGTATGCTGAAGAATGGAGGGAGATGTGCTTCCATCGTTCCTGATGGTGTGCTATTTGGATCTTCCAAGGCGCACAAGGATATCCGAAAAGAGATCGTGGAGAACCACCGGCTGGAGGCCATTATCTCGATGCCCTCCGGAGTGTTCAAGCCGTATGCTGGTGTGTCCACCGCTGTTATTGTTTTTACTAAGACCGGTGCCGGTGGCACTGATAATGTATGGTTCTACGATATGCAATCTGACGGGTACAGCTTGGATGATAAGCGTACTCCGCTGGAGAGAAGTGATATTCCTGACATTGTAGCAAGGTTTTGCAATCTCACCGCTGAGGAAAGCCGAGAGCGTACCGAGCAGAGTTTTCTCGTCCCGAAGGAGGAGATCGTGGGTAATGGCTATGACCTGTCCATCAACAAGTATAAACAGAATGCCTATGTAGAGGAGAGCTATCCTCATCCCCGTGAAATTTTGGCTGAGATCAATGAGTTGGAGCGGGAGATTCAGGGCGGCCTCAGGGAATTGGAGGCAATGTTGGATGGGTAACCCAACGATCAGGATTGTGCACGCACTACGTGCACCATTTAAAAGAGAATTGCGTCCACACTGCGGACGGAATTCATGAGAATTACTGCCCTGTGTAGACGAAATTTAAAAAAACATGTGATATGAGCGATTTGCAAACTACAACCATCACATTTTATAGTGATATGCGTGACATCATTATCAATGCTCAGTACAATGCTGTCTGCAGTGTTGATGTTCAGCGTGTACTGATGTACTGGCGTTTGGGTGAGCGCATTGTTATTGAGGAACAATGTGGACAAGAGCGTGCAGGATACGGCGAATATCTTATTAAAAATTTGGCTAAAGGACTTGAAGGTTAAGAAACAGTTAATCAAAAATAAGAGGCTCATATTCATGGACAAAATTGCATTTATTGAAGAGTATATTGGCAAATGTGATATTGTTATCACAAACAATGACATTGACGAAGCAAAAAAACTACAAAAAGAGATTGTTCGTACCTTTAGTTCTGAGATAGGTAATATTCATAGCGGGCTAAGTAATTATAGACCATTTATTGCGGGTGTAGGGAAAAAAACGAATCCCCAATATGGATCAGGCAATTTATCGGCAGATTATTTGGAAGATATAGGACTTTTAAGACAAAAACTTATTAACTATATTTGCAATATAGAAGAAGAACGTTCTAAAAGAGAGCATGAATTGGAATTGGCTCGGCTGAAGCAACCCCTTGTTTCTGCTCATGCAGAAGCTAACCCAGTACAAAATCAAAGTGTAATTGTGAGGGTTACTCTCGAGCAAACATTAAAGCTTATTGATGATATTTCGGAGGATAATTTATCTTCTGCTGATAAAAAAGCATTAAAAGAACAACTTTATTCACTAGAGGGTATTAAAACTACGAATGATAAAAACGAATTATGGAATAAAGCAAAAGAGATATTAAAGTTCATTGCTGACAAGGGTGCTGATGCAGCCATTGCTGCTCTGCCTTTAATCATGTCAGGATTATTAAAAAATTGATATACTACCGTTTAAGGAGAAAAGAGAGTGAATACCTACAATCTCACCAACCAATACCAGTTATATTTACCATCCGAAGAAGCTTTACTGGGAGAAATCAGGGATGTTTTTGATTTAGCGGAGGATGGTGCAGTAGATGAGTAAGTGGGAGATGGTGCGGCTATCAGAGGTGGCTGCAATGATGACTGATGGTGATTGGATAGAATCAAAAGATCAGTCACCGAACGGAATCAGATTATTGCAAGTAGGTAATATAGGTAAGGGCTTTTACATTGATAAGTCGGAAAGGGCTAAGTATATATCGGAAATTACATTTTCGAATCTGAAATGCACCGAAGTTATTGAAGGAGATATACTTATTTCGCGTTTACCCGACCCAGTAGGGCGTGCTTGTATTGTACCTCATCACAATATTAAACTGATAACTGCTGTGGATTGCACAATCATTAGATTAAATAGCCAGCTATGTAACAAGCATTATTTATTACATTATCTTTGTTCACCGCAATACTTTTGGCAAATTGAAAAATATGTCGTTGGCACCACACGTAGTAGAATAAGCAGGAAAAATCTTCAAACGATTTCTGTCCCACTCCCACCCCTGCCCGTCCAGCAACAAATCGCCGACGTCCTCGACCAGGCAAACGTCCTGCTTGAAAAACGTAAGGCACAAATCGAAAAATTGGACTTGCTTGTCAAATCGAGGTTTTTAGAGATGTTCGGCGACCCTTTGACAAACCCGATGGGATGGGAAACAAGACCACTATTTGCTACGCTTGAAGCTGGCTCAACGGTCACATATGGTATCGTGCAGACGGGAGATAATGTGAAAGATGGAGTTCCTGTTTTTCGTCCGATTGATATTGTATCTGGAAGAATTCCCCTACGTAGTGAGTTGAAATGTACAACCAAAGAAATATCAAGCAAATATAAAAGAACTTTGCTCAAAGGATACGAGTTATTAATTACTGTCAGAGGTTCGATTGGCGACACATTTCAAGTTACACCTGAATTTGAAGGGTGTAATGTAGCGAGAAATATCGTCCCCTTAAGAATTGATACACGTTATCTACTATACCCATTTATGGAAGGGCTCTTTGGTCAATCTGCAACAAAACAAGTCATTGCTGAGTTGACAAAAGGTATCGCACTACAAGGACTAAACATGAGCGAGTTTCGTGAGATCAATATCATAATCCCCCCGCTCGAACTTCAAAACAACTTCGTGAACTTTGTGTCAGCTGCCAACAAATCAAAAGTTGAAATGCAACGAGGGTTAGATACGTTGGAATTGCTTTATAAATCGCTGATGCAGAAATGTTTTAGCGGGGAGATGTTTTAATGAGTGTAATTGCTTGGAAAAATACCGTTCACAAATAATCAAGCAGAACGAGATGTCAGAATGATGAAAGTCCAACGGAAGATTTCAGGAACTTTCAGAACGAAAAGAGGAGCTATTGACTTCGCAAAAAGAAGAGGATATATTTCAACGATGAGGAGCTTGGACAGCCGGTCTATGAGGCCGTGAAAGCATTAGCGGGAGCTCAGCCAATCTTGATAAGTAGTTTGGGTGGTGAATAGTTACCTAAACTTAATGCTTGATAGATATTGTATTCATTTAATTGATGAACCGGAGTCTTTTCTTCATCCTCCACAAGCGAATATCATGGGGCGAATTATAGGCGAGCTACTTACAAACGAACAACAGGCGTTTATTGCTACACATAGTCAAGATGTTATCAAAGGGTTACTGGATGTTTGTCCTGATAGAGTAAAAATTGTAAGAATTATGAGGGTCGAAGATGTCAATAGCTTCTCTATACTTGAAAATGAGAAATTCAATGAAATATGGAAAGACCCTCTCTTAAAACATTCTTCGATTATGGACAGTCTTTTTTCCAGTTCAACGGTGTTGTGCGAAGCAGATTCGGATTGTAGGATGTATTCGGTAATACTGTCTCACTTAAAACAGAAAGCTGGGAAATATTCCGAAACGCACTTTATTCACTGTGGCGGTGAGCACAAAATGTCAAAGGTAATACCTGCTCTTAAATCGTTGAATGTGGATGTTCGCATTATACTCGACTGCGACGTTATGAATGATGTTAATGTATTTAAGGGTATTATTGGAAGCTGCGACGGAGATTGGAATAATTTGGAACGAGACTATAAGGTTATTTCATCTGGTCTAAGTGGAGGTAGGGATCACATTCACAGGGAGGATGTCAGAAGGTTTGTTAATAACTTGCTGGATAAATCTGATGCGCCATCTCTATCCAAAGAAGAAATAGGGAAGATAACCAGCCAATTAAAGATACCTACAAAATGGTCGCAGATGAAATTTGTGGGTTTTTCTGTAATACCCTCTGGCAATTCAAGCACCTCACTTAACAATCTAATTGACAAGTTGAAAGAATTAGGTATTTTCATAGTACCTTGTGGAGAATTGGAACAGTTTATTAAAGAAGTTGGTGGACATGGACCAGAATGGGTAAACGAAGTTCTAGAAAAGTACACTGATTTCGACGATGATATCTTCAAAAACATAAGAGAATTCGTTGCTTCATGGAATATTTGAGCTAACAAGGTGCCCACCATGCCCACAAATTTTGACTTCCTAACCACCGACCCACAATTCGCTTCCTTCACCGATACAGCAGTACAAGCTGAATTAGTACTCTCTATCAGCCCAGCTTTTTGTGCTACCGGCTGCCGTACGGCACTTGAGTTCGCGGTCAAATGGATGTACAGCGTGGATCAATCCCTCCCCGAACCCTATGACGAACGCTTGGCCGCACTGGTGGGCAATGAGGAATTTCGTGATCTCTTACCAGCGGATTTGTTTCCAAAGATCACTTATATACGAAAGCTGGGAAACAACGCAACCCATAATCCTAAAAGCGTCACAGCTGACCAGGCTGTCTTGTCACTTAAAAATCTGCATAGTTTCATGGGTTTTGTAGCCTATTGCTATGGAACAGACTATCAGGAAACAGCCTTTGATACATCTTTGTTGAATACGCAAAAGCCAGCTGATCCAAGAGTTACTTCACAGCCTCCTGTTCAACCTGAGGTAAAGCTTGACGCCCTGCTTACTGAAAACGCTGAGAGGCGTGAAGAGCTCACTCAACGACGGACTCACCAGCTGAAACAGGGTTATGCAGTCAAACCGATGGACTTTACCGAGGAACAGACTCGCAAGGCATATATCGATGTCATGCTGGAGGATGCGGGCTGGCAGCGTGGGAAGAATTGGGTGGATGAGTACCCCATCGATGAAATGCCTAACAAGTCTGGCTTTGGAAGAGCAGATTATGTACTGTTCGGAGATGATGGCGTACCTCTTGCTGTTATCGAGGCAAAGCGTACCAGCAGGAATGTGGAGGAAGGCCGCCAGCAAGCAGTGCTGTACGCTGATTTTCTGGAGAAAAAACATGGACAACGCCCAATCATCTTCCTGACCAATGGCTACGAAACCCGCATCTGGAACGACAACTACTATCCTGAGCGCCGGGTATCTGGCATCTACTCAAAGTGTGACCTGGAAAAAGAATTCAACAAGATAAAAGACCGTAAACCTCTCAGAGGTGTGAAGGTCAATGATAAGATCTCCAACCGCTATTATCAAAAAGAATCCATTCAGGCTGTATGTGATGCTTTTGGAGAACGTAATCGCAGAAAGGCACTCCTGGTCATGGCGACAGGCAGCGGTAAGACGCGAACAGTCATCTCCATCGTGGATGTATTGATCCGCCACGGTTGGGTGAAAAATATATTGTTCTTGGCTGACCGAAATGCCCTTGTCACCCAGGCAAAACGTGCTTTTCACAACTTGATGCCAGATCTCTCACTTTGTAATCTCACCGAAAATAAGGAGGATGCCTCATCCCGTGCGATATTTTCCACGTATCAAACCATGATGAACTGCATCGATGATACCCGTGATGAACAGGGCAACCGCTTGTTTACCCTCGGTCATTTTGATTTAATCATCGTGGATGAGGCACATCGCAGTATTTACAATAGATACAAAGACATCTTTACTTATTTTGATGCACTGCTGATCGGGCTGACTGCTACCCCTAAGGATGAAATAGATAAGAACACCTATGAGATCTTCGATCTGGAAAGCGGTGTGCCTACTTATGGCTATGAACTCTCCCAGGCGGTACAGGACAAATATCTGGTGGATTTTGTCTCCATCGAATTGGAACTCAAGTTTATGAGTCAGGGCATCACCTATAATGATCTCACTCCCGAAGAAAAAGAAGAATATGAAAAGACCTTTTCTGACGAAGATGGAAACCTGCCCGCATCTATAGACTCCAGTGCACTCAATGAATGGCTATTTAACTATGATACCATCAAAAAAGCGTTGGATATCCTGATAAAACACGGTCAGCGGGTAGATTACGGCACTAAAATGGGAAAAACGATCATATTTGCGAAGAACCACAACCATGCCGAGAAGATTCTGGAAGTGTGGAACAAAGAGTTCTCAGACTATCCTCCTCACTATTGCCGTGTCATCGATAACTATACAAATTACGCACAAAGCCTGATTGACGATTTTTCCGACCCGAAGAAATATCCACAGATCGCTGTGTCAGTGGATATGCTGGATACCGGCATAGACGTGCCGGAGATTTTGAATCTTGTTTTTTTCAAAAAAGTATTCAGCCGTGCGAAATTTTGGCAGATGATCGGACGGGGTACACGAATTTGCAAAAACCTGATTGATGGTGAGGACAAAAAGCAATTTTACATCTTTGATCTGTGCGGCAACTTTGCTTTTTTCCGTCTGAGTGCTAAAGGTCGTGAAGCAGGAACCGTCTCTACTTTACGGGAGCGGTTGTTCAACACAAAGGTTGAGATGGTATATAAGCTGCAAGAGTTAGATTTTCAAACGGATGAACTCAAGGACTATCGCGCCGAAATTGTGCGAGATCTGGTGACAGAGATCAAAACATTGAATCGAGACAATTTTTCCGTGAAACAGCATCTGAGGATTATAGACAGCTATCAAAATGAAAGCGATTTTACTACGCTGACATATGAAAACACATTGGAAATAGCTGAGCACATCGCACCTCTCATCCCCCCCGTGCAGGATGACATCTCTGCGGTACGGTTTGATATGTTGCTTTATCAGATTGAACTTGCTCTGCTTGCTGGCAAATCATATAAAAAAGCAAAAAACGACCTTATCAAGAAAACCCGCGACTTGTCACGGTACGCTACCATCCCGGCTGTCACGGCACAGAAGGAAACCATTGGACAAATTTTGCACAATGATCTTCTTGAACGGGCTGGGATAAAGGATTATGAGGATATCCGTATCAAACTACGTGATCTCATTAAATTTATCCCTCCTGAAGAACGCAGTCGCTACGACACCAATTTCACTGACGACGTCTTGTCAGAGGAGTGGAATGAGTCACAGCTCGACAATGACGACCTCGCAAACTACAAGAAAAAAGTCAACTATTATATTTTACAACACCAGGACATTCCCGCCATAGCCAAGCTGAAAGGAAATGAACCCCTGACGATCTCGGATGTGAAGGTGCTTGAGCAGATCCTTTGGAGCGATCTTGGAACCAAGGAGCAGTATGATGCACAATATGGTCAGATACCGCTTGGAGAACTGGTTCGCTCCATTGTAGGACTCAGTATGCAGGCAGCAAAAGAGGCATTTTCTACATTTTTGAATGACTCTGGGCTAGACAGCCGCCAGATGCATTTTGTGAATCAGATCGTGAATTACATCGTTAAAAACGGTATGATGAAAGATCTTGCCATACTGCTAGAAAGCCCATTTTCAGATATGGGTGGTGTGGGTGAGATATTTGACGATCGCAAGGTATTGTTTATGGATTTGCGGGCGATGATTGAGCAGATAAATAACAATGCTGTTGCAATGGCGTAATTGGTAAAGCCCCCTCTGCCTGTTAGCAGGCAAGCAACTCTATTTGCAGGAAATGAGTACCTGTATGATGATGGTGGACAGACTGCATGAACAATCAGCTTGCAGATTACTTGTTCAACATGTACCGCGTATTCTTCCCTCTGCCGACAGTCCGTATCTGATCCTTGTTCAGCA
>WRER01000021.1 GCA_009779205.1 Methanobacteriota archaeon
AACGAATTGCTGCATCATAATCCCCGAAATAATACTCTGCATTTCCTTTCTGTACCCAATATTCAGGCAGTGAATCCTCACGAACAGTCGCTTGCTCATATGCACGAATAGCTCCCAAAAGATCGTCATACGCCACCAGGGCAGAGCCAAGTCCTGCCCACGCCTCCGCACTGGCATTCCATGCAAGTGCTTGTTCATATGCAGACACTGCTTCCTTTGGCTGCTGCAAAAATTCATATGCAGCACCTATCTCAAGCCAGAGATTACCTTGCATGGGATCTAGTACTACCGCTCTTTGCAACATCACAATCGCTTCTTCTATCTCACCTTCCTGCAGAAGCGTGAGCCCCCGTGCAGCAAGTACTGTTGCACTCTCGCCACCTGCTCCCATTTCCCCACGCAATTCTTCAAGTTGTTTTGCAACATGGTATAACGATGGATCTCCAAGAAGTGCTTTTTGATAGGCATACATTGCCTGCTCATCTGAAGAATCAGGAAGTACTCCCTGCATATAGAGATCTCCAAGAAGTACCCATGCTGGTGCATATGTGTCATCGATTTCCAATCCTTGCATCAGATTGGCATATGTCTTGTCATACTCTTCTGCCTCGAAATAGAAACGACCGAGTTCATACCATGGTTGCGTACTGTTTGGATCTATAGAAACAGCTTCAAGATAGGCATGCTCAGCCTCCATTTGTTCACCCTCTGCCTCATATAATGCCCCAATTGCGAGAAATGGTAAGATTGAGGTAGGATCTGCTGCTTTTGCCAGTTCATACCAACGCATTGCTTCTCTTGTGTCTGCAATGATCACTCCATCTTCAGATGAATTGAGTTCCCGATCTCCTCGTGCAATAAACTTTTCAACTGAAAATGGATCTGCTTCTATGAATGTACTGTATTCATCGAAAAATGATGTATATTCTTTAAAAAATGGAATTGGAGTTTCATATTCATTATACAGCGCCAGGTACAATCTGCTATCTTCTTCTCCAACAGAATGGAATCGTTCCCGTGCTTCCTCCGCACGACCGAGTGAAAGCAGTGCGAGTCCTTGCAATAATTGCATATCTATCGCACGAGGGACTTTGTCAAGTACTTTTGTAAAATGTTCATTTGCAGACTTGAAATCTCCCATATTCAAGCTTTGGATTCCGAGTTGTGCAATATATTCAAGATCTTCAGGAGATATGATCAGCAGTTTTTCAATAACTTCCCGTGCTTCCTTGTACATTTCAAGTTCAACAAGGGTTGTAAACAGATGCACAAGGGCTCGTTCATCACGTTCTCCAAAGTCAGATAAGGCAATCCACGCTATGTTCTCTTCAAGAGCTCGTTCGTAGTTCCCAGCAGAATAGTACACAAGAGCTGCTGTTTCCCGAAGATCGACATTGTCTGAGTGGACTGGCAATGCCACTTCAACTGTTGCTATGGCTTCTGTATGATTATTCCGCTCTGAAAGAATGAGTGCTTTGAGCACACTTGCATCTACATGTGTTGGATCTCGAACAAGAACTTCATTACAAAGAGCTAGTGCTTCATCATATTGATTTTGTGTGACATAGTACGAAGCTCTCATTGAAAGAGCAGAGAGCTCTTGTGCATCCCCAGATAATTGTGGTTCTTGGATGAGATACAAAGAATCAATGCATCCTGGATAGGTCTTTGTTCCAGTCCCTATCTTTCGAACAGAGAGCGGATCATGAAAACCTGCATCAATCACTGCTGACTGATACCAGTTCGGGAATGCAAGGCCTTCGAGTGCTGGCTGTGTTTCACTTGTGATATACGATAGGGTATAGAACTGAGGCGCTGTTGTCTCTAAAAAGAGATACCCTCTTGTTCCATTACAATCTGTTGCTCCAATTCCTGCTGCTGCATGGCCCATGTATTCGATGATTGCCGTGTCATATCCATTATATGCAAGCATTGCTGCAACGAGAAGTGCTTTATCATCACAGTCTCCAGCTCGTTCATACAGTACCTCTACTGGAAAGAGCGTTCGCGCTGCATTCATTGTTCGATACTGAATTGATTGAATCCAGACCTCAGAGATGTCAATCAGATTTTTATTAGAGAGTTCTGGATTATTGTATAGTACAGATTCAAGTTCTGCGGTTATTGATGCATAAAAATCATGCCAGATGGGCTGCATGGCAAGTGTTGACCAGCGCAACTCATAGAGTTCTGATGAGTAACATGGACCTGTAAAAGCTACGTCACGATTGCCTTCATGTGCAGCCAGATAAAGATTTTTATCGATAGGGATAGTAATGGTGTAACGAGTTCCATTGATAGTGAATGGAAATGTTGCTTCTTCGATGAGTGCAGGACCTTGAACAGGGCCAAGACTTGGGAACGCAGTAATAACACATTCTTCTATCTGAGCTGCCATTTGTTCTATTTCAAATCCATTACCGAGGGTATGAGAGGCATCTGAATTAATACCATTAATTTCTTCAAGATCAATGTCAGAGTCCGTATTTTCTGCGGCTCCTATTGTGCAAAATCCGATGCATATAATGAAAAAAAGCATACACCAAGATAATGTCTTCACATGCATGATCAGAAATTGAGCATGATGTAATGAAATCTTATGGGTGATGTTGATGACAGCGAGACGTGTATTGTATCTGTTCACTGTTTGGGATCAGGCGTGAGCTCCCTGCTCCATCAATATAGGATAATGGTCCATGTCCACAGCAGATGCACAGTGGAGGCAGGTTTTTTTCTTTTCGTTCCAGATCGATTCTGTGTGCAAGGGCAAGCAATGCTTTTCGCTCTCGTCGTACGAGTTCAGGATTCACATTCACTGTTGTGAGGAAGTATACTGCAAATTGATTATATGCTGAGCGTTCTTCGCTAAGATATTCAAGATTGAGGATTGTATCTGATGTGAACAGCACTCCCTGCTCGCGGCATAATAGATATACAAGGCCATGCTGATGTCCACCACAACTCAGCAGAATCTGAAACGAAAGCCCTGCAAGCTTCATAGTGTCAAGTACTGAAAACCCTCCAACGGTCTCTCCCTGTGGCTCTGAGAAGAACTGTGGGTTCATTGCCGGATGCATGCCAGAAAATCGATTTATCATCGTTGTATATCCTTGTTCTGGAATTGAAGCTTCTACGACAGATCCTTGTGCACGATTGTTTGTGAGTATGATATCATATGTTCCTTTATGCATGTAGACAGGGCATTGATAATATCCTGAGGCTCCACAATGATCTGCATCAGCGTGTGTTACCATTATTGTTGTGAACTTGGTGCTATCAATCCCATAAAACGAGAACATCTCTGTTACATCAGGATAATAACACCCATACCCAGTATCAATCATCACCTGTTCATCTGCTGATTGGAGTACAAAGATATTTCCTCCGCCAGGAAGTTGAAAACAAAACAGTCTCACTTCCGGTGTGATTTGAATACATTGCAGATCTGCATAGAACCCTTCTTTGGATGTTTTTCGAAGAGCATTTCCATTTTGAAGCATTTGTCCCATATATACGTGATATGGGCGGCTTGGAGCAATCATCTGCTCAGCCATGTGTGTGAACTTACAGATGAGATCAGTTAGTTCTCTTTCTGAGGCATCTGGGAGGAGATGAGCAAGGTTATTGCGGTATGAGATCATCCATGGAACTGCTGAAAAATAATCGTCCACTGCATCAAGAGGTGTCATCAATGAGACATCTATGCCAATCTTTTTGATATCAGTTAAGAACTCGATCTCGCTTTGTTTTCTTCCGACTAAGGCATATTGCAAGACAGTTTTTCGATTTTTCTCCGTTTCTTCGTCATATATACATGATCCAATGAAGAATCGGTGTGTTTTACAACATGCGAGGAAGGATGCATACGGAAATGGGGCTGTACGATCGAGATGTATTGTAAGAGAAAATGTATCTGCCGCTTCAAGATCGAGCATTCCAAAAGACTCTGCAATTGCATGAATTTCTCCGGTGTTTTCAAGACAGATTGAAACGCATCCTGCACCACTTTCCACAAAAAAGTATGCAGATGGGATCTGTTTTGAAATAGACTCAGTAAATCGAATTGCTGTGTTCACATCAGATGCAAGATATATCCACCTTTGTTTTTGGATATCTGAGTTCGGCATCATGGAAGCGGAATGGATGTTATGGATGTTCAACGATCTCGATCAGTGATTCCATAACATGCTCTACTGAATCCCTTGTTGGTGAGTCCTTGTGACGCAGGATATATGGTCTTCCTTCGTCGCCTGCTACTCTGACTTCTGGATCCAGAGGAATGCTGCCAAGGAACGGAATCTGATATTCTTCTGCTATCTTTGCCCCGCCTCCCTTTCCAAAAAGATCGATTTCTACAGCGCAATGTGGACAGATAAGACCAGACATATTCTCAATGATGCCAATTGTTGGGATTTCAAGCTTTTCAGCAAATTTAATGGCCTTTGAGCTATCAAGTGTTGAAACATCCTGAGGCGATGTTACTATTACTGCCCCTGCTATGTTTGGAGCGAGTTGAACGATCGACAATGCTTCGTCTCCTGTACCTGGCGGAAGATCAACGATAAGGTAGTCAAGAGCACCCCATTGTGTTTCACTTAAAAATTGAGATATTACTGCATGTTTCATAGATCCACGCCAAATAACGGGAGAATCTGGAGATGGAAGCAAAAATGCCATTGATACAGCTTTCAGTGAGCCTGTTATCTTAACCGGGACGATTTTATCTCCTTCAGCTAATAGCTCGTGCTCTTCAATTCCCAACATTTTTGGAATGTTTGGACCATGGATGTCCAGATCTAAAAGACCAACTTGACGACCATGGTTTGAGAGAGCATATGCAAGATTAACAGCAACGGTTGACTTTCCAACACCTCCTTTACCTGATAGGACGAGGATTACATGATTAACATCAATAGTAGCCTTTGGTGGAAGACCGTCTGTGCCTTTGCTCGATGAGCAGGTTTTTGTATGCTCGCAGGATGAGCAGGTATTATCACATGATTCAGCGGGATTTTGTTCTGTTTCTACCATATTATTTCACCATCTCACAGTGAGAGTTGTCTCTTATGATTTGCGAACCAGCATAATAAACACGATCCACCTGTATGTTTCATTCGTAGAATGAGACATTACCGTACTATTCGATATCCATGCTTCTGAAACAGGTTTACTACTGATATATCCCATTTTTCATCAGAAAGGCTGCCCAGTCTGTGTGCATGTTCTTTCCATATAGTACTAACATCTTCGCGTTCCGCACACAGATGTCTCCACCCCATTATTCTTCCAACTCTGATACCTGCTGGATCGAGGATGAGAATTCTCCAACAATCATAATCCTGACATATTGCAGGTCTTGTGAGGTGACATGTGCAGTACCCTTTCTTTTCTGTTTCTCGAAATCTGAAGAAAGGGCAGGAGTCAGGATATGTTTCAAATATGCTTTTATCTAAGAAAAGGTCTTGTTTGTCAGGATCAACAAGAACTCGCTTTTTTTCTCCTGTATATTCATTTTGCAGCAAGAATTCATCCTCCTTGATCTGTTTTACTATCACATGCACGAGACCAAGTGTTGTACAACACTCTCCACATTGGCTACAGAAAAAAGACATGTTCACCTCAGATTAACGAGCTTGAAGTTATTCGTTGTAATATTACATTACGTTGGATATCTTTTTTGCCTTGAGAGATAATGTAAGTAATATGGTTGAAAAAATGGAATTTTGGCCATCAGCATTGATAGGCTTTGTTGTGATGCTGATCCTGTCTATTCTGCCTTTGCCAGGTCCACTGATCGGAGGATTTATCGCAGGATTCTTATTCAAGGAAGGAATTGTGGGCGGAGTGAAAGTAGGACTCGTTTCGGGTATCTTTGGAGCAATTGTTATCTCGATCCTATTGGTTCTCTTTGGAACAATGTTTCTTGGTATCATTGGATTGCTTGCAGGCTTTGCAGGGATGGTGGCGCTTGTTGCACTTGCATTATACAATGGGATCTTTGCACTTGTCGGTGGTGCCATTGGTGGACTGATCGTCGGGAAGAGCTAATGTGATATAAAAAACATTCACATTCTTCTCTCTTTTTAACAGTTCTCATTTGATTCTCATATGTTGATGCGGCACCTTCGATGATCGTATGAAAAATGAGGGCCGTCAATTGAAGCAAAATATTAAACAATCTGCATTTTTCATGTATGGGGGCAAATTTCATTTTGTTTCTCACATTTTGTCTGATTTAGATTGAAGGTAAATCATTCTCTGGAAGTCGATTTAACCATTAGATCAGTTTTTCTGCACAACCACATATCTAACTGGTCGGTGAAATGGCTCGCATCTTTGGTTTGTCATAGAAGGGGGGTAGATGTGAGATTAGCAATTCAATTTGGAAAGGAATAGCTTTTGCAGGTGAAACATGGTCTATTGTTAAATGAGATTATTCTCGTTCGAGTTCACAGTCCAAATGCGTCAGACGAATGGCATATCATCATTTCAGGGTAGGTCTCCGAGCGACGTTGAAAAAATGGATTTCAGGAACATAATTTTAAAAATAGTCTTGATTTAAAACTATCTGAATGATTTTATTTTTACACGAACTCATAAAGTATAAAGCACGAACTCATCAATGTATGGATCAGAGGTATTGGGAGTATCAGGTGGAGTCATACATTATACCAAGTCTGGTTATAAGTGAAGTGAACAGAGAAGCATCCAGAGCACGCCATCTCTTGTCTGCACAACGGCGTGCTAATGACATAACTGTTTGCATCAATTTAGGTCTGACCTGCATAGCTGACGCGCATTGCAGCCAGATTCATTCGGGATCCCACCCGTTCATTACATTTCCCCCCATCATTAATGAAAGGCTCACTTCACCAGCAGATTGGTATTCATGTTATGATAGCCAGTCCCCCGGTGATCCACCTGTAGACTTCTGTGCCTCGCCTTTCATGAAATACCATGATATACATAACACGTTTCCAACGAGATGATTGTACAGGTTCACCATAACTGTTCCGTACCTTCTGCCTCGTTTTTTCTTTTAAAGGTGATGTCCCATCATTATGGATGTAGGAATTACGCAAAAGTCAATATGACTTACACATTTGCTAACCAAAACTGCTTAATTGGAGTGACCTAATAAGGCATTGTTGCGTAAGTCCTAAGATGATTACATAACTCCTAATTGTTCTCTTTTCCATGTACATGCATGACACCAGATCACAATACCAGTCCTGCACATTCAGATATATTTGATCCTTCTTATCACATCTCACAGATTTGCACGCTTATCAAGGATACCCACGTCAAATCAGGTGCATCTGGATATGTTGTTGGGATATCAGGGGGGATAGACTCAGCGGTTGTTGCAGCGCTCATTACACGAGCTATCGGAACAAAACAGATCATTGGACTCTTTTTGCCTTCACCAACGACACCAAAAGCTGATTATGATGATGTTGATCTTCTCTCGACCTGGCTTGGGATATCCACTCAGATGTTTTCATTGGAGCCGGTGCTTGCAGGATATCAGGGGATCTTGGCAGGAGATGAGAAAGCACGGGGAAATCTGACATCACGTGTGAGAATGAATATCTTGTATCTATACGCAAATGAGAACAGATTGCTTGTTTCAGGCACATCAAATAAAACAGAGTGGTATACAGGATATTTTACAAAATATGGAGACAATGCGGCTGATATTCAGCCAATTATTCATCTCTTCAAAGATGAGGTCTATGCTCTTGCAGAATACTTGCAGATCCCATCTGTTTTCATTGAAAAAGATCCATCTGCTGGATTGTACGAAGGACAGACTGATGAAGCTGATCTGCAAATGACGTATACAGTGCTTGACAGAGCGTTTCGTTCTCTTGAGAAGCATAACTGGGTTGCACAAAATGATGAGGAGGTGCAAGCACTGAAGTTATACAATGCAGCATCACACAAACGCACGTTCCCTCCTCACATCTCTTTCACAAACAGGCCCTTGAGTTCTTCCTGATGCGTGATTGGATCATTGAAGAATGCAGCAGCCTTCTGATCCCCAATTATTGAGTAAATTGATGTTTTTGGAAATTCGCCAGGCATATTCATCTGATGTGCATGCATGATATGAAGCGCCGGGATTGATGCAGGGTATGCAGTATTTTGTACGAACGTCTTATCTGACAGATAATAATATGCAGCGCCAATGCGCTCTTCATAATCACCATATATGCTTGCAAAGCGTGATGATACGACATTTGCCATAGCGAGGGGCTCAGTGTCACTGGGATTGATGGTGACATGTCCATAATCTGGTGGGATTAAAACAGCTTCTCCTGCCTCTGCATACACAGCAATGATATCAGACAGGTCTGTTTTTTGCAAAAGATAG
>WRER01000022.1 GCA_009779205.1 Methanobacteriota archaeon
CAAAATACATCACAGATGTAGCATATGAGTTAAACACCGCTCTTGATGCAGGAGAAAATGTACTTATTGAGGGAACGCAAGGTTTTGGGATCTCATTATACTACGGGGAGTATCCATTTGTAACAAGTAAAGATACCTGTGCAGCGCAGATGGCGGCTGATAATGGTATTGGACCTACCCGCATTGATGATGTCATTGTTGTTTTTAAAGCATTTCCAACCAGAGTTGGAGGAGGGCCATTCAAGACTGAGATGAAGCCTGAAGAAGCTAAAAAGCTTGGAATTCAGGAATTTGGTACAGTCACAGGTCGTGAGCGGCGTATAGGGTACTGGGACCCAGAGATGGCACGCTATGCTTCGATGATCAATGGATGTACAATTGGTGCTATTACCGGTATTGATCATGTTGATCCAGATTGTTTTGGTGCAACAAAATACAGCCAGCTGTCTGAAAAGTGCAAAGATTTCATTTTCCAGGCCGAAGATGATATTGGAGCGCCAGTTTTGTTGATCTCAACAGGTCCTGAGTTAGAACAGATGATTGATCTGAGAACAGACGTTGGAATGCAATGAAACGCGAGCTACATGATATTCTCTGTTGTCCTGTGTGTAAGGGAAAACTCGAACTTCAAGTGACTGAGGTGGATAAGCAAGAGATAGTGTCAGGTCTTCTGATTTGTCATTCTTGTGTTGCGCGTTATCCAATTGAAGATGGCATTCCAAACCTTCTTCCTCACAATATGTAGCTACGCGTGTTTCTTCTTTTTCGTGCACTGGTTCTTGTACTTGGGGTAATTGTTGATCGAGTATTTGGAGATCCACATACCCGCTTTCATCCTGTTGCCTTACTTGGATCGCTCATCTCAGTATGGGGCGTTCCAGCACGTTATGTACAGTATTCTCACCAAATCCAACGTTTCTTCGGTGTTTTTCTTTGGATTCTCACAGGATTTCTTTTCACACTTCCATATGCATTGTTTGAGTGGTACTCACCGCCCATTCTGTATCTGATCGGTGCACCGTTTCTTTTTAGCTCATGTATGGCACTATCCGGGCTTTTAGCACATGCCCGTGCGGTTTCAGATCTTGAGGATCTTGAGCAAATGCAACAGAATGCGCAATATTTAGTCTCGCGTGATACTCGCTCATTGACCAGGGAGCAAGCTCTCTCTGCCAGTTATGAATCAGTATCAGAAAACCTCACAGATAGCGTGATTGCACCTCTGTTTTACTTCTGCCTTTTTGGTTTGCCTGGAATTGCATTCTATCGGGCTGCAAATACAATGGATGCGATGCTTGGGTACTGTGATGAGAGGCGTGACCTTGGTTGGTGTGCAGCACGTGCTGATGATGTGTTGTCTTACATTCCAGCTCGAATAACTGGCTTCCTTTTGATTATGTACTTCTGGTGCATTGGAAGAGGGAAACAAGCATTAGCAGTATATCATGCTGATAGGCAGAAGCGTCCTGGATACAATGGTGGAATTCCAATCTCATTGATGGCAGGAGGTGTTGGAGTACAGTTTGAAAAGCCAGGTGTGTATGTGATTGGCATAAAAGAGCGGACTCTCGATCAGGCAAAAGACAACATTTCACGCGCGGTAGTCATCACAACTCTCTTGTTTATTCTTTGCGCTGTATCCATTCTCCTCCTATTTCAAATGGTGCATGTTCAGTGCATGATGTAGTAGAGCTGTGTGATTTTGAATTGGAGAACTGGAGAAACTGTCTAACTAGAAACTTAAAGACTTATATTTCCCACTCGACAAAACATGTATTAATGGAAACGAAACTTGAAGACCTCCGTTGGGGTACTGAACTCATAAAACGTGGTTTTGCATCCATGCAGAAAGGTGGTGTAGTTATGGATGTTGTTACCGCAGAGCAAGCAGAAATTGCAGAAACTGCTGGTGCTGTTGCAGTAATGGCTCTTGAACGTGTTCCTGCCGACATTCGGGCCACTGGTGGTGTTGCGAGGATGTCAGATCCTTCCATGATTCTCGAAATCATGGACACTGTCTCTATCCCCGTGATGGCCAAAGCCCGCATTGGACACTTTGTTGAAGCTCAGGTCCTTGAAGCCCTTGGTGTTGACATGATTGATGAATCAGAGGTGTTGACCCCTGCTGATGAAGAATATCACATCGAAAAACTGAAATTTTCTGTTCCCTTTGTGTGCGGTGCCCGAAATCTTGGGGAAGCACTTCGTCGGGTGCATGAAGGAGCAGCCATGATTCGCACAAAAGGAGAAGCAGGAACAGGAAATGTCGTCGAAGCTGTTCGTCATATGCGTTCAATCATGCGTCATATTCGACAACTTGATGGAATGGATGAGCAAGAAATTGTACAACTGGCACGTGAACTTGAAGCTCCAATTGACCTCATGTTTGAAACTGCGAAATTGCAGCGTTTACCTGTTGTTACCTTTTCTGCAGGAGGCATTGCCACCCCCTCTGATGCTGCCCTTATGATGCAGCTTGGATGTGATGGCGTATTTGTAGGCTCTGGCATTTTCAAATCCTCTTCCCCGCAGCAAATGGCAAAAGCTATTGTTGAAGCTGTGCATCACTTCGATGATCCTAAAATCATTGCAGAAGTATCAAAAGGCGTTGGAGAAGCTATGCGGGGCATTGATGTGCATACCCTTCCTCCTGGTGAAATCCTTGCAAACCGTGGTTGGTAACCCTCTAAGTAGGAGATTTTGTGTCAGGAAAAGCACATATTGGTGTTCTTGCATTGCAAGGAGATGTAAGGGAGCACATGCAAGCATTTTTACGAGCCTGTGACGCTCGTGGCTATGAATCAGAACTTATTCCTGTGAGAAGGCCTGGAGACCTTGAAGGCCTCGATGTTTTGGCACTTCCTGGTGGAGAATCAACAACAATAATGCGTCTTATTGACCAGTATGGCCTCCGTGAACCTTTAACTGATTTTTCAGGAGGGTATTTTGCAACATGCGCAGGAATGGTCGCGCTTTCCAGTGAAGTAATTGAAGAAACCCGCTTCACGCCTCTTTGCATCTTTCCGTATGCCGTCTCACGAAATGCCTTTGGAAGACAACGTGAATCCTTTCAGGGAGCCATTTCAATTAGCGGTCTCACTTCCCCCTTTTGTGGTGTTTTTATTCGTGCACCGGTGGTTGTTGACCCTCGTGGAGCTGAGGTTCTTTCTTCACTTGATGCAGGTGCTATTGCTCTGTCGTATGGAATTCATATGTCCTTTTCATTCCACCCTGAACTTGTTTCAGATACGCGCCTTCACGAATTATTTTTAGAAAATATTTTATAAAAAAAACTTTATTCGAATCATTATTGAAGTGTTAGTTGAAATACACCTATCCCACATTCCGTGCCTCTTTTTTAGCTCCTATTCATTTTCTCATTTTCACACTCACCTCACCCAACTTTTCTGAGTTTGTCCTTTCGCCAGAACCATTTTCCCACTTCTCTTCCTTTTCCTTCTATCACCTGCCTCATTTCTCCTATTTTTTCATTTTTTCAAATCATGCTGCAGCCATCCCCATTCCACGTTCTCCGTCTTTTTATTTCAGAAGTAATGCTTTTCGTGGTTAGAATACATGAAAACTTTTTTGTCGACATTGGTATGAAAACAGTTTTCGAGGAGAGCTAATCTTCAAACTCACAATTTTAAGTGCAGAATGTGGGACCTATGAAAAATCGGGGATTTGTGTTTTATACAATAGAGTGAATATAATAGAATAATCAGCGACTCTTTTTCTGCGCTGAACGATTTGTTGCTGCCTGTTTTGTATCTGGTGCTTTTGGCATGAACGGACGTGCAACCACAATGATCGCGCTTTTGACATGGGACGCAATCTGATCCCATATCTTTCTTTTTTCTACAACAAACGCTTCATTTGGCATCCATCCACTCTCAAGAAGATGCTGCATCAGTCTGACTTCTTCTGATAATTGTGAAACCTGAACGCGAATTTCACCAGTATTTTTTAAAATTTGGCGGTATTCCTCGTGATCCTGATTTTTCAGCAGCTCAGCGTCATACTTTGTTCCTGAATGCGCAACAGCAATTCCCTTAATAAGCAGATCCTGCATAGAAGAACTGATGTCTAATCTATTTTCCCGCGCATATTTCTCAATAGCATCGCGTACATCTCTGTCGATCTCAAATGATACCCGTATTGCCATTCTATTCCTGACCAACCAGTATCAGTGCAATCAGTATTTAAAGTGTCGGAGAATCTCCTTGACATCAAGATAGCGTTCAAGATGATCAGCAAGATGATCAAAGGGATCTGTGGGGGATTGTTCTGGTTCTGTATATAAATACCCCTTTTTCTCGCAGAGATATGAAACAAGTGCGTTAACTGCGTTTTGATTCGTGAAAAGTCCATGCAAATATGTTCCAATAACCAATCCAGAATCAGAAATCGCTCCTTCATGTTCAAAAGCAGAATGCACATCATTTGTGCATTCAAGAGATTCAACGGGAAACGTTTTTCCCATGTGAATCTCATATCCGGAGACTGTGCCTATACGGGAAAAAATAGGACCAAACCCAGATGACGTTCTCGTTACTTGTGTTGTTACCTTTTCATATGAATCAAAAACTGTGACGCAAGGCAAGAGGCCGAGGCCTTTATACGTACCTTCCTCTTCTTCAACGCCAGAATCATGCAGCATGCAGCCAAGCATCTGATATCCTCCACAGATACCAATAACCACAATTCCCTGTTTTGCAGCAGCAATTATCGCATCAGCAGCTCCTGCCTCTTGCATTGTCAGCAGATCACGAATGGTATTTTTTGTGCCTGGAATAATGATAGCATCATATATCGTAAGATCCTCTCCAGGTACCACATATGAGACAGAGACATGCGGATCTGACTCAAGGAGCGCAAAATCTGTGAAGTTTGAGATATAGAGTAACCTGATAATTGCAATATGCACTTTTTCTTTCTCATATCTACTATTGACTTTGCGATCACGTAAAGAAAGAGAATCTTCATCTGGAATATCAAAGTGTGCGTATGGAAGCAGGCCAAGTACTGGAACATGGCAGAGATCTTTCAGAATCTCAAGCCCGGAATCGAACAATGCAGGGTCTCCCTGAAATTTGTTAATAATGATCCCGGCAACGAGTGGTTTTATATCTGGCGGAAGAAGCGATATTGTGCCGTAGACCTGAGCAAACACTCCACCACGTTCAATATCTGCAACAAGGATAATGGGGTACTGAAGAGCCCGGGCAATCCCGATATTTGCAATGTCACGATCATATAAATTCAGCTCGGCAGTGCTTCCAGCACCTTCAATAACGAGGTTTGTGTACTGTTCAATGAGTGTTTTTGCCGCGGTAAGACAATGAGGCAGAAGGGTAGGTGTAATGGTGAAATATGTTTCTGCAGTGATATCGGAATATGGCTTTCCAAGCAAGATGATTTGTGAACTATGACTGCCTTTTGGTTTCAGCAAAATCGGATTCATGAGAGCAGATGGCTTACATCGTGCAGCATGTGCCTGCATAGCCTGTGCAATGCCAATCTCATCTCCATCTTCAGTAATCCAGGAATTTAAACTCATGTTTTGGGATTTAAATGGAGCACACGATATTCCACGCCGTATGAGAAGCCGTAAAATTCCCGCTGCAATAGTGCTTTTTCCAACATGCGAAGCTGTTCCAAAGATCATGACAGACATGTGAGTGTATGTATGTGGTTGTAAGGGATAATGACACCCGTATTTTCACATGGTACCTGCTCTGGACATTACTGCCGACTGGGGAGATGAAGGCCAAGAATTAAATGGAAATACGCAGATGATATAGTAATGAATGGTGGTATTTGCTCCACATGCGGGCTACCAAAAGAGCTGTGCATTTGCGAAGAGGTCGCAAAAGAACAGCAAAGAATTAATGTAAAGGTGAATAAAAGAAGATATGGCAAAGAAGTCACAGTAATAGAAGGTCTTGATCCAACAGATATCGATCTGGAGGATCTTTCTAAATTTCTCAAGAATAAACTGGCATGCGGAGGCACGGTGAAAGGGAGTTCTATTGAACTACAGGGAAATCATCGTGCTCGTGTGCTTGATCTCCTTGAAACAAAGGGATACGCCGTAGATAAAGTAAATTAATAATATCCCTATGGTTTCTTTTCTATTTTACATGAAACCACAGTGTAGCTTGTAGTATCAAAAATGAGAATTATTTTATGAACAGGATGTCAAATGTGATAATATGAAGCCAATTCTTGCACGAGCTCTTGCCAAAAAACAGATCATAACAAATGACGGAAAAGTCCTTGGAGTACTCAAAAACCTGCTTGTTGACATTGAAAGTGGACAAATCACGGAAATTGTGCTGACTCCGGACCCTGGATTTGATGTTACAGACTATCAGATGGATGGAGAACGCATGCTCATTCCATTTGAGTCCGTGAGAGATATTAAAGATTACATCGTCGTAGACAGGTATCTCTCACGAATGTAATTGATCACACCTTGTTCATACCGCAAGGGTTGACTCTTTTTAAAAGTCGTTAACACTGAAACAAGCCTTCAATCATAGATCGAGAATATGACACGCCCCTGACCTGCATATTCCATCGATGCATTTTTGAGTAGATGGGAGTGCAGCAGGAAAAGAGTTCCAACAATTCTTTTTCCGTGAAATAGTGTGTCATTATTCCATTCCCACGAAGATAGCTATACTCTTCTGCACAGTGACTTCCGATCCCTGCACGAAAATCGCTGCGCTCAAATACAACGATCCATATCATGGCACCTGGTTTTGCAATGCGAACCATCTCAGCTACAGCTTCTGATCGTCGCTCAACAGGAATATGTCCAAGTACATGATGAGCATAGATACGATCTATTACCTGATCACGAAAGGGGAGGGAGATGGCATCAGCACAGACCCGCTGCATATGCTGTGGGCAAAGGCGGAGTGCAGTACTGCTGAAATCAACAGCAAGCAGAGTAATACATGAATGAATGCCAAGAAATCCACGAAAACACTTTCCATCACCTGCACCGAGATCGAGATATATAAGATCAGAAGCAGAAGAAGGATCAGGCAAACCGGGTGGAGGGATTGATGGAGCATTACCCCAGAGCCGACCTTTTTTCTCATACTCTACAGACCAGGCATGAGAGAGTGGATGAGGCAAAAAGACACCAAAAAAATAGATTTGTGATAGTCTGAGTTTAGATAATGATCGCAGAGGACAAGCGATCGCGATCCTTTTCTTCATCAAAGTCTACAACCACTGACTCGGTTGTAAGCAACATGCCTGCAATAGAAGCTGCATTTTGCAGACCTGAACGCACGACCTTGGTTGGATCCAGGACGCCAACTTTCAAAAGATCTTCAAATTCGTTTTTCTTTGCATTATATCCAAAGTTTTTATTGTCCTGTGCTCTGATGACAGCGACAACCTCTGCACCCTCGCGACCAGAATTAATAGCAATCTGGCGCAGTGGTTCTTCAAGAGATCTTTTGACGATATCAAGACCAATCTGTTGTTCTGTATCAAGTTTTAGAGAGTCAAGAGCAGCTGCAGCCTGGAAGAGAGTTACACCGCCACCAGCGACATATCCTTCTTCAACAGCAGCTTTCGTTGCGTTTAATGCGTCATCAATGCGCATCTTCTTCTCTTTAACCTCAGTTTCTGTTGCAGCACCTGCACGAATCACTGCTACACCACCGCCAAGTTTTCCAAGACGAGTCTGAAGCATGGTTTTGTCATACTTCTTTTCTGCGATATTGAGCTGGGATTCGATAAGATTCTTTCTGGCTACGATTTTTTCTTTATCTCCCTTGCCGCCAATGATGGTTGTTGAGTCTGCATCAATACGAACAGTAGCAGCTCGCCCAAGCATATCCAATGTGATATCTTCAAGTGTGAGGTCATATTTTTCAGAGATAACCGTTCCGCCAGTCAGAATTGCAATATCTGCAAGCATTGCTTCCTGCACATCTCCAAACTCAGGAGATTTCACAGCACATGTTTTCAGAGAGCCACGCATATGGTTCAAAATAAGAGCAGTCTGTGCATCTCCATCGACATCCTCAGCGATGATAACTAAAGGTGTTCCGGAGGAAGCGATCATTTCAAGCAGTGGAACAATACTTTTTACAGATGAAATTTTCTTGTCGGTCAGAAGGATATATGGGTTTTCAAACTCTGCAATGCGTCGTTCCTCATCTGTTATCATGTATGGAGAGATGAATCCACGGTCAAACTGCATACCTTCGACATGTTCAAGAGTTGTTTCAAGTGTTTTTGAGTTTTCAACAGAGATAACACC
>WRER01000023.1 GCA_009779205.1 Methanobacteriota archaeon
ATATCGCTGAAGCTGCAATCACCGCACTTCGGGATGGGGTTAACAGTTTGCACGGCCTGTCACCGCGATTGAATAGTCAATTTCGTTCTTTCATGTATACTTGGCGCAGAATGTCAAGCCTTATGTGCAATAACTCCAAATAAAATGCCTTTTGAACCTCTGGCAATACAGCGAGAGTTCATGCTCTCTTATGTGCGAAGCTATAGCTCATGTCATACACGTTTTTGTGCCAGTACAACTGATTCTCTATGTAGATGTTAAAAGCGGCTATTGGCATGACACATGTTTGAATCATTTTCTGCTGTAACCAGCTCTTGGGAATACCTGCTTGGCGGTATTGGTGTAACACTTTCACTCGTCGCAGTTTCACTTCTTATTGGATTTGTCTGCGGGCTCACGCTTACTCTTGGACAGGTATATGGGCCATGGGTTGTTCGACGCGGCGTTGATGTATATGTCTGGTTTTTCCGCGGTTTGCCTAATATCGTTCTCCTATTTCTCTTTTATTTTGCATTTTTCCCAATGATTGGCCTTAATCTCTCGCCATTTGCGGTTGCAGTAACCGTGCTCGGACTCAGAAGTGCTGCGTATCAGTCACAAATTTTTCGCGGTGCGATACAGTCAATTACTGATGGACAGATGCTTGCTGCACGCTCTCTTGGAATGACAAGAGCACAGGCAGTACGTTATGTGATCCTTCCCCAGGCACTTCGTCTGTCACTTCCAGGATGGTCAAATGAATATCCGGTGTTATTGACTGATTCAGCAGTTGCATATCTCATCGGTGTTGCAGAACTCCTTACACGCACAAGCCAGATGATCTCACGTACCGGAGAGCCAATGGTGTTATATCTGACCTGTGCAGTCATTTTTATTCTCATGAGTTATGGAGGAACGGCGCTCATTCAGCATATTGAAAGAAAAGTGCGCATTCCAGGAATTGGACATGTAGAAGGAGGAGAGTAGCAATGCAAATGCACAAGGTACGAAAATGGTACAGAGTTCGGATATGAAAAATATAGATAATGGATGTATTCTTCGAGTTGAGAATCTCTGTAAATCCTACAAAGATCTCCACGTCTTGAAGTCAATCTCATTTGACGTGTATAAAGGAGAAGCAAAGGTATTCATTGGATCATCAGGTACTGGAAAGAGTACACTTCTCAGGTGCATCAACCAACTTACAATTCCTGATTCGGGTCATGTATACCTGAATAACCAGGAAATTACCCATGCAGGCTCAAAGATGAGCCATTATCGCCAGAAGATGGGAATGGTCTTTCAGAACTTTAATCTTTTTGATCATCTCACCGCAGTTCGCAATGTTGAGTTAGCCCTTCTGAAAGTGCTCAAGATGAGTAAGAGTGAGGCACGAGAGAAAGCAATGTTTGAGCTGGAACGTGTTGGACTGGTAGAGCGTGCTGATTTCTATCCAGCACAGCTTTCAGGCGGACAGGCACAGCGCGTCTCTATTGCAAGAGCTCTTGCAATGGATCCTGATATCATGCTCTTTGACGAGCCAACGTCCGCTCTTGATCCGGAGCTCAAGCGGGAAGTCATGGAAGTTATGCGAAAACTTGCCGCAGATGGAATGACAATGTTGATTGTAACTCATGAAATGCACTTTGCAACCTCATTTGCGTCTGAGATCTTGTTCATGGAAAACGGAGAAATAATCGAGCGGGGCAATCCGGCAGATATCCCTACAAGTCCTTCTTTTGAACGTACCCGTGCCTTTATAGGTTCTTATGAAGAGTAAGACATGGATGACATTACATTTTTGGTAAATATCTTACTCCCAGCACTCTGGAGGGGGTTTCTTGTTACACTTCAGCTGATAGTATTAACAGCCCCATTTGGATTTTTACTTGGACTTGCAGTCGCAGTAGCACATGTATATGGAGCACGACCAGTACGCATACTTGCAAAACTATATGTCATATTTTTCAGAGGATGTCCGCTATTGCTGCTTCTTTTCATTCTCTACTTCGGACTTCCATCTGTCGGAATTGTACTTGGATCATTTTACTCGGCATTATTTGGCTTTATCTTGTGTAACTCTGCATATAACTCAGAATACTTGCGAGGTGCGTTACAGTCCATAAAAGGTGGACAAATGACGGCTGCAAAGGCACTTGGTATGACAAAGGCACAGGCTGTACTGTATGTCGTCATCCCGCAGGCTCTTCGAAAAGCCCTCCCAGGAGTATCAAATGAGTTTATCTATCTGATAAAATACTCATCTTTAGCATATGTGGTTGCATTAATCGAGCTGACCGGTACAGCAAAGATTATGGCAAGCAGATACTTCTTATACTTCGAGACATTTGCAGCAGTTGGTGTGTTTTACCTTGTGCTCGTGACCATCGCAACATTTGCCATTCATAAGCTGGAGAAAAAATACGCGATTCCAGGGGCACAATAAGGATGGAAGTAAAATAACGATTGAGACATCGCATCTAGCTTCTCATATGGCACTCACCTGAGCATGATGTATATGGCTATTCATAGATAGCATGAGACTTGTTTTACCAATGTGCAAGTCGATGTTTTTAATAGACCTGTCCGAAAACTAGAAAACAGACTGTGATTGTACAAGGAAGCTAAAATTTTCACTTTTAATAACCCCCTTTTCCCTGTAGATCTCTTTTCAGATTCTGAAAATCTTACTTTCTTTATTTATGTATTCAATAGGCACTCTCTATTTAGAAAAAAATGTATTGAAAGCTTTTTGTCCATCTGTTAGTGGATTGTTTTTTGAGGACTCTGGTCTTTCGATGGGCTGTTCCTCAACATCTATCAATAGAACTGTTATTTTATTTTGCTTTCATCTTCTTCGTTCGGTTTGAAGCGATTTTTGAGATCTTCTAACTTAAAATCTTCAGATTCTCTTAATACGTTTTCTACCCATAGAACTGCTTCATTTACAGTACTCTTTTTGATCTGATGACTCACTGCCATGTGACGGAATGAGCGATATTCTCTCCAGTATTCCAATGCAAGCGTTAATCTTATTTCTACCGACAAACCGGGTCTACCGCCTCGGGCGTGTTCTGCTGCATACTTGTTTCTCAACACTTCGAGCATTTTATTGAATAATTCACGCGTTACACCCGTTATTAATTTAAAATCTGTATCATCTAAATATTTTATTTTATCATACGCTGTTACATTAATAATTTCATTCATGTTGAGTCTATTATACTAGTCTATTCATACTACATATTTAGTTTTCGGACAGGTCTAATGAAGCCAACTTGTTAATACCTCTGAGCTACAAATAAATACTTTGATTTATACAAGCCGTGCATAATCTCGGCGATAACACTTGTGATCTTCAATGGAACTGATGGAATATCTTACATCAACAAGTAAAGAAGTCTCAGAACTCTTTACTAGCTATTACAGCGATGAAAAAACAGTACTTTCGCAGGCATCAAATTACCTTTTAAACGTAGAAGGAAAACGTCTTCGTCCTGCATTGTTTAAACTTGCAGCAGAGAGTGTGGCACCAGGAAGCTCAAAAGATATCATCTCCGGTGCACTGGCAGTAGAAGTAACTCATACGTTCACGCTGGTGCATGATGATATCATGGATGGCGATATAAGCCGTCGCGGTCGCCCTACCGTCCATGTGGTCTGGAACGAGCCGATTGCAATTCTTGCAGGTGATGTCTTATTTGCCCGTGCTTTTGTCTTGCTTGCTGATACTCATGTGGACTCTTCCCGAAAGATAGAAGCCGTGCGCATCCTTGGGAAAGCATCAGAAGACATCTGTGAGGGGCAGCAGATGGATATGGCGTTTGAGACAAGAACTGATGTTAGTGCTGCAGAATATCTTGAGATGGTGCGTAAAAAAACCGGTGTGCTTTATGGAACCGCTGGAGCCCTTGGAGCATTACTTGCAGGTGCGGCTCCTGATATTGTTTCTGCCTTCATGACATTTGGTGAACATATTGGTATCGCATTTCAAATTCAGGATGACATTATTGATCTCACACGAGATACAGCAATCAGTGGCAAAGATCAAGCATCTGATATCAGAGAAGGAAAACAAACACTTATTGCCATCCGTGCTCGGGAAAAAGGCATTGATCTGACACCCTACCAGCATGATCTCACATCTGAAGAAATACAGGAAATAATCTCTCTCTTGACAGATGCAGGCATTATTGCGGAAGTAACTGCTGAGGCACAGGCATATGTCGATTCAGGTATTGCTGGCCTTTCAATACTTCCAGATTCCATGGAAAAGGAGCTTCTTGTACGTATTGCTCAGTTCTTTATTGATCGTGCATACTGAGCTGATGTAGAAATGACTGAAGCGCCTCATATAGATCCTCGTCAAGCATTATTGATTTCAGCACTTTCAAATGCCATAAAATATCAAAATGTGCCAAAAGCAGGGGCAGTGCTTGGAATGGTTCTCTCTGCCCATCCAGAGCTCAAAGCACAAGCTGGTGCGATGAAAAGCATGCTTGCCGATGTCATTTCAGAGGTTGAATCTCTGTCTGACGAGAAACGGAGAGAGAGACTTTCCGAGCTTGCGCCGCAGCAACTTATGCATGCGACAGAGCGAAAGGTCAAAGAAAAGCGTGACACATCTCTTCCGGATCTGCCTGGAGTAGAGAATGGCGTTGTCATGCGATTTGCACCAAACCCATCTGGCCCGCTTCATCTTGGTCATGCTCGTGCTGCATTCTTAAATGATGCCTATGTAAAACGATATGGAGGCCGGTACGTACTGCGCATGGAGGATACCGATCCAAAGCGTGTCGATCCAGAAGCATATGAGACGATTGCAGAGGATCTCGCCTGGATGGGTGTTGGAATTACCGAAACAATCTATCAATCTGACCGATTTCTCCTCTATTATGATGCCGGAAAGGCTCTCATCGAGAAAGGGCATGCATATGTCTGTGAATGTGAAAGTGAAACATTTCGTAATTTGAAACTTGAAAAAAAAGCATGTCCATGCCGGGGAAGAGTAACTCCGGAAAACCTCTCGATGTGGGAGAGCATGCTTGATGGCAGGTATGCAGAAGGATCGGTTTCTGTTCGTCTCAAGACAGATATGCAGCATCCAGATCCTGCAATTCGTGATTTTCCATTGTTTCGGATCCTCACATCTGTTTCCCACCAGCGTATTGATGCGTGTGTGTATCCCCTCATGAACCTCTCTGTCGCAGTCGATGATCATGCTCTTGGCATGACTCATATTATCAGGGGAAAAGATCACATCGCAAATACCAGACGCCAGGAGTATATTTTTGACTATATGGACTGGAATAAGCCATATTATTATCATTACGGCAGAATGAGCATTGAAGGTCTCGTGCTTTCGACGTCTGCCATGCGTGAAGGCATTACCTCTGGCATCTACTCCGGATGGGATGATCCACAGCTCGGAACTATGCGTGCTTTGCGGCGGCGGGGTATTTTGCCAGAAGCTATTGGAAAAACCATGACTGAGATAGGGATTGGAGAGACTGATATCTCATTTTCATGGGATAATCTCTATGCTCATAATAAAAGTATAGTGGATCCATTGTCAGATCGCTTTTTCTTTGTTGCAGATGCTGTAGAGATGCAGGTGTCTGGAGCAAAACCACAGAAAGCAGAGGCCCAAAAGTTCCCGGGAGAACCAAAAAGGGGTATTCGAACCATTCCTTTTGATGGTACAGTCTTTGTGCAAGACTCTGACATTCATGATCAACCAGTGATGCTTCGACTAAAGGATCTCTTCAATGTCTCACCTGAGTATGGCTCTTCTCCACTTACCGGTATGTACGCCGGTGATGCACTGGCTGATGCACGGGCAGCAAAGGCACCGATTGTGCAATGGCTGCCGCCAGCATACCGCACTTCATGTCTTATTCGTCACCCGGAAGGTGATATTTCAGGATATTGTGAACCGGAAGTTGCGTCCTATATTGGAAAAACAGTGCAATTTGAACGAACTGGATTTGTAAAAGTAGACTCTGCAGGAGATGGCGGGGTTATTGTCTATTACAGCCATAGATAGCTCCTCTGTATTCCACTTCCATTCTTATTTTGCAAAATGTGAGGACACTCATTTTAAATCGGAAAAACCCGGATATAAGCCCATCATTCATACGCAGTTTGAATACCCGTAATCTGTGACAAAAAAAAGATGAAAGATGAATGAAGTATTACAGCACAAAAACTGCTGCAGCAATTGCTGTCGTCCACAACCCTGACTCATTCCCCATCGCAGCTGAACAGACATGAGAAGTTGTAATGATCTTCCCACTTGCTTTGTAAATCTGCTCTCGCTCAAGCCAGGCTGTATCTGGATCAAACTCAATGCCAAGTGTTGTTGCAAGCATCGTTGCTGCAAGATCCTCAGCGTACTCACCAGATACGATCTCTGTTTCACCGTATGCATGATGTTCAGATAAGTATCCATACTGGTTTGGCTCCTTTGGAAGGGCAATACCAATTGCTGATGTTATCATGCGTTTTGGCTCATTGGTCTCAGTTCGTGCCATAACACAAAATACGATTTCACCGGGATGAAGCTCATTAATTCCTTCTTCAACAGAGACCTTATCACATTGTGGAGGAAAAATACTCGATACGTACACAAGATTATACTTTTCAATTTTTCCAGCACGCAATGCCAGTTCAAATGATGCAAGCCGATCTTTGTGGACTCCGACTCCCTTGGTAAAAAAAACCTTTCGTGGAACCATCATTACAATAATGTCATCCTGTCATGGGAAATACTTTAGCAATGGCGCGGCAAAAAGCGACTTGAATGAAGTCACAATTCAAAAACATCACCGTCGTGACCACTGTATGGTGTATCAAATGGAAGATAGTGACTCATGTGAACGATGTAAAATGAATGGGCATGAAGCTCCTGTGCAAAGCTCACTGCCTCTTCATAATTCAGATGCTTTTCCACTTTTGCGATCTCATTTGGAAAGATACCATCAATTAAAAGCAGATCTAACCCGGTGAAAAGATCATACGTGGTTTTTGGAATGTCTTGATTTGTATCAGATGTATATCCCAGTCTCCATTTTTGATGTACACCAGGGGAGATAGGCTCGATCACTACTCCATATGTTGGGGTGGGGGGATGAGTCACCGGAGTGAGGGTCCATCTAAGTCCAATGAGCTCAAATGGTACAAATGGCTTTTTGCGATGCTGCTTTTTCTCAGGAAGTAAAAATGAAAAAAAAGATGTACAGTAATCCAGCACGTCATCTGCCCCGTATATATGAGGTATTTTTTGAACACGATAAAACTCTCCAAATCCCATAAAATGATCAAAGTGTCCGTGTGTCCAGATGACCGCATCAATCTTTGGCAGTCTGCCAAGGCGTTTTTGGATCTCGATCAATTGTCGCCGCAAATCCGGGCCTGAGTCAATGAGCACGTATTGCTCTTCATGTTCGATCAGAAGGGATGTGCGAAGCCTCTCGATATTATGCTCGAAAGCATATTGACAATTTTGACATGTGCACCCTGCTTTTGGAGTACCTGTTGCATCCCCCGTGCCAAGCAGCGTGACTTTCATGCTACGCCCAGTTCCCGATTTTCCCTATTGTTTACTCGCTCTGCAACAAAGCGAATTCCTTTTAGAATATCTTCTTCCAGGATAGTGGTCCGTCCTTCTATGAGTGCAGAGAGAATTGCTTCACGCACGACCATACGCAAATCTGCTCCAGAGTAACCATCTGTTCTTTGTGCAATATCCACAGGATCACAGCTGCATTCAAATCGCCCAAGCATGCGTCTTAAGATTTGTTGCCTCATTACAACATCAGGAAGTTCAAATGGAATGATCTCATCAAATCTTCTCCATGCTGCATCATCAAGGAGTCTTGGATGATTTGTTGCCCCGATCAAAATGACATTATTTCGAACAAGACTAATACGATCTACGTTTTTGAGCAATGCATTTACTGCACGCTTCATAGCACCGTGATCGTCTCCTGTACGGCTTTTTGCAAGGAAATCAAACTCATCAATAAAGAGAATGCAGGGTGCAAGTTTTTGCGCCAGTTCAAAGACACGATCGATGTTCTTTGATGTCTCTCCCAGGTACTGAGATGTGATC
>WRER01000024.1 GCA_009779205.1 Methanobacteriota archaeon
CATGTGTGACAGCAGTTTCCAGCCTAAGTCAAGTGACTCCTGAATCGTTCGATCTTCATCATGTCCCTGACGAACAAAAGACTGCTCAAACAGATCTGCGAATTCAAGGAACCCTTTGTCACGCTCTGATAGTGCATCTTTACCAACGATTGCCACGAGACCTCGAAGATCAACACCTTCTGCATATCCGGCGTACATCTGATCAGAGACCTTCTTGTGATCCTCACGGGTAAATCCTTCACCAATTCCAAGGTTCATCAGACGGGAAAGAGATGGAAGCACGTTAATTGGGGGATAAATACCCTTACGGTGCAGTTCACGGTTAACCACAATCTGACCCTCAGTAATATATCCTGACAGATCAGGAATCGGATGTGTGATATCATCACCAGGCATCGTCAGAATTGACAATTGTGTCACAGAACCAGACTTACCCTTAATCATACCTGCACGCTCATACAGCGATGCAAGATCTGTATACATGTATCCTGGATATCCACGCCGTCCGGGAACTTCTTCACGGGCAGCACCGATCTGACGAAGTGCCTCACAGTAATTCGTCATATCAGTCAGAATAACCAGTACATGATAATCTAACTCAAATGCAAGGTACTCAGCACTTGTCAGGGCAAGACGCGGGGTAATGATACGCTCAACAGCAGGATCATCTGCAAGATTCAGAAACACAATTGCGTGTTCAAGTGCCCCAGTTCGCTCAAAATCAGCCATAAACTGGTTTTCTTCTTCCTTTGTGATACCCATCGCAGCAAATACTACTGCGAAAGCCTCGTCAGATCCAGGAACCTTCGCCTGACGTGCGATCTGGAGTGCGATCTCATTGTGCGGAAGACCGGCACCAGAGAAAATCGGCAACTTCTGACCACGTACAAGCGTATTTGTCGCATCGATCGTTGAGATACCAGTCTGAATAAACTGACGTGGTGTGTCACGTGCCCATGGGTTAATTGCAGCACCATTAATCTCAAGGCGCTTTTCAGGAACGATCTCAGGTCCGCCATCTTTTGGCTTTCCTGCACCGGAAAGAATACGTCCAAGCATATCCTTTCCAACCGGCATCTTAATCGTCTCGCCGGTAAACCGAACACCTGCATCGCGACCGATACCACTCGTTGTTTCAAAGACCTGAACAACTACGATCTCATCTGAGGTATCAAGAACCTGACCTCGCTTCTCTGATCCATCAGCAAGCACAATGTTGACAAGCTCCTCGTACCCAACCGGCTCGGTCTTTTCCACAAAAATGAGAGGACCTGCAACCTTTGTAATCGTTCGATACTCCTTCATTATGCCGCCTCCCTCAATTTTGCGAATTCAGCTTCCATATTTGCACGGACTTGCTCAAGTTCGGACTTATAATCCCTAATGAACTTAATCTGTGGCAGATCATTCTTAGCCTTCAGTGCAATAATCTGCGGCGTCATAACACCGGCTTTCTGTGCACCTGTTGCAAGATCAGCATACTGGCGAATGGCCTGAAGCAGGGCGAGCTGTTTTTCATGGTCACAGTACGTGTCAACTGCATCATATGCATTCTGTTGCAAGAAGATCTCACGCAGCATTCTGGCGACTTCAATCGTTACCTGCTCAGCATCAGGAAGTGCATCAGACCCGACAAGCTGCACAATTTCTTGGAGCTCAGCTTCTTTTTGCAGAACTTCCATTGCCCAGGAACGAAGAGGGTTCCATTCAGGTGAGACATTCTCATCATAATATGAGCTGAGTGAGTTCAGGTACAGTGAGTACGAGTTCAGCCAGTTAATTGCTGGGAAGTGACGACGCTGTGACAACTTTGCATCAAGTGCCCAGAAACACTTCACGATACGCAGAGTGTTCTGAGTAACCGGCTCAGAGAAGTCACCACCGGGTGGAGAAACTGCTCCGATAACGGTAATTGATCCACTATCTTTATTCAGCGTATTAACACACCCTGCACGCTCATAAAACTCTGATAAACGTGCTGCAAGATAGGCAGGATATCCTTCTTCACCAGGCATCTCTTCAAGACGTGATGAGATCTCACGCATTGCTTCTGCCCAGCGGGATGTTGAATCTGCCATCAGTGAGACATCATATCCCATATCACGGAAGTACTCCGCGATCGTAATACCAGTGTATACAGATGCTTCACGAGCAGCAACAGGCATGTTTGAGGTGTTTGCAATCAGAACCGTTCGTTCCATCAATGGCTTTCCAGTCTTTGGATCTTCAAGCTCCGGGAACTCAGTCAGTACCTCAGTCATCTCGTTTCCACGTTCACCGCATCCGATGTATACCACGATCTCTGCATCAGACCACTTTGCAAGTGACTGCTGAGTCACCGTCTTACCTGATCCAAATGGACCAGGAATTGCAGCAGTTCCACCTTTTGCAACTGGAAAGAGACCGTCAAGAATACGAAGACCCGTAATCAATGGAACATTGGGATTCAACTTCTGAGTCACTGGACGTGGCAGTCGAACCGGCCACTTCTGCATCATTGTCAGCTCAGTGCCGTTTTCGAGCACACATACAATCTCATCGATCGTATAGGAACCACTCTTAATCTCTTTAATCTTTGTCGAGGTGGTAAATGGTGGAACCAGGATCTTGTGCACGATATTTGTCTCCTGCACTTCACCGATGATCGTTCCACCAGAAACCTCATCTCCAACAGATTTCAGTGGCTTAAACTCCCACTTCTTATCGTGATCAAGACCTGGTGCAGAGACACCACGTTCAATAAAGTTACCCATCTTCTCAACCAGCACCTCAAGAGGACGCTGAATACCGTCATAGATACTGGTCAAAAGTCCTGGGCCTAGTTCAACAGCGAGCGGGAGACCAGTGTTTTCAACCGGTTCTCCTGGTCGAATGCCGGATGTATCTTCATAGACCTGAATGATGACATTATCACCACTGATCTTGATGACCTCACCCATGAGCTGCTCATTTCCAACTCGTACCACATCATACATGTGTGCATCAAAGTTGACTGCAGTCACGACCGGTCCGGCAATACGCTTAAGTATACCTTTTTTATTTACTTCCACAGGTCAACACCCACAGATCGTTTTATTCTCTCCCTCATTGACACTCCACCAGAACCTTCTTCACCAAGTGCGATGACGGTTGGCTGCACCGAATTCTCCAATATCTGTTGAAGGCGGGCAGGAAGGTGTGCCATATCAGTACTATTCATGACAAGGATACCGACTCTATTATCCGCAAGAACGGCATTTACGGCATCCAAAACGTCATTGGCAGAATCTGTTGCATATGTTTTGGTGATACCAGCAAGCCGAAATCCTAAGATAAATTCATGATTTCCAATAACTGCGATATCCACCATTTAAATCACCAGATACCGTTCAATAACATCCCCAGGTAGTTGGGATTCTTTTCCTCGCGCAATAGCTCGCAGGTTTGCAACCTCATACTTCTTTTTTACAAGATACACGAGCACAGGATGAATTGAGAACGGGTGAATGCGAGAGAGACGTTCCATCTGATCCAACTGAGCTTTGGTAAGGTCAATATTGATCTCATTCAGCGTCTTTTTCTCTCGGAGTCCATCCAATGCTTCAAGCAGTGGCTCATTACGTATCTTTGCACTGAGTGCGTCAATGATCTCATCAGTGTTTGAAAGTCCTGAGATCTGCTCAAGCTCATCAAGCGTCAGGCTTGCACCGGGAATAAAGAGATCCTTGGATGCCTTGCTTACCGCATCAGCCTGCATTCTAAAGATTGTCTTAATGTTTAAGGTATCAATCTCAAGCTTTATGAACTTCACAAACTGAAGCGCACCAGTGATTCCTTTTTTGTCGCTCTGCAAGAGATCTGCGTAGAATGTCTTGTACAGATCATTCTCCATCTCTGAAAATGAGCCGGAAGAAAGTGCTGTTGCGATGTCTGCCTGAAGCACTGAGTACAAATGCCAGCCCTTGAGACTCTCAACAATTCGCTCGACAGACTCTTCCGTAAGCAGGCGGTCAAGCATCGTTCGATTGAGGCTGCCTGCTGGAATCAAAACTTCCTTGATCTTGCCTTCTGAGAACCCTTGAGTCTTTCCACGAAGGATAGTAAGCACATTGTAAATATCCCATCGCTCAAGATACGTCTTTGTAAACTGCTTCAGAGGTCCATGTGTCATATCAATGATTCGCTGATACTCCTTTGCAAGGTTCCATGAAAGGGCAATCTCAATCAGATCAACGCCTTTAAATGAGGTTGCGAGTTCTTCCACTTCTTTTTGGTATTCAGTCTCACCAATGAAACGGGTGATCTCGGAAAGTCCCATATTCAGCATGCGATAATATTCTGCAGGGGTGAGCAGCTTTGACTTCCGTACTCTAAGTCGTGTGCATGTGTAGATGTACGGAGCCGGGCCACTACTATTTTGACTCATCTTAATCCCCCTAGCTAATTAAATAATACATCAGACGCGTCTTTAAGTCCTGATTCCCAGACCTGATTCAGAAATGTACGATAACTGTAATCAATCTGGAGCATACCATCTGCACTTTCGACAATGATGCCACCATCGATAGCTACAGGCTTTCCTGCGGTGAAGCTGGAGAAGCCTGACTCAGATAGAACTTCTTTTAAGGCACTGGCATCACGTGCAGCATAGCTGACAGTACCGCTTGGAATCTCAGATTGAGCTTTCTTTAAAAGAGAGGCAATTGCCTGCTTGTGAAAAGACTCAGGAAGGTTACAGATCTGTTCAAGTGTTTTTGTCTGTACCTCGTCCATGAGTGCTTTTTGTGCATTCAGTACCTCACGTTTTACAGCAAGATGTCCTGCTGCTTCTTCCTGAGTTCGAATGTGGGAAGCAGTTTTTTGTACATTCTCTTCAGCAGTAGTCTTAATTAACTGTGCTTGTGTCTGTGCATCTGTAAGTATCTCAGTCTTTTTGGCTTCAGCTTCTTGTACGATAGCACCCGCCTCAACACGCGCCTTTTCTTTTATCTCTGCAATGACTGCATCCAATCCCATAATTTAAAACCCTCTTAAGGTCAGTAGTTTTAGGTGAACAGAAGCAGAAGTGCAACGACCAGACCGAAGATAACAATGGTTTCTGGAAGTACCGTGAACAGAAGGGCAAGACCAAACATGTCTTTGTTCTCAGCGACTGCACCAACAGCTGCAGCACCAATTGCCATCTCTCCAATACCTGCACCAATACCTGCAAGACCTACTGCGAGACCTGCACCAATTGCTTTATACCCTGCTGCTGTTGCTATTGCGATTTCAATTTCTGACATTTAAATTCCTCAATAATTCATTACTGTTTTTTTATAACGTTATGATGTTCGTTATTACTGTCTGTCTGTCTTTACTGGATTTCTATTTCTCTGCTTCTGTGTACTTTCGAAGCATCCCAAATGGATCATATTTCTTTCCGCCGCCCCGATAGAATTTCGTGAAGAATTCTACATAGTGAAGACGAAGAGGATGTACTCCACCGCCAAGCAATCCAAGTGCTGTATTGAGTGTGTGTCCAAAAAGGAACACGGCAATACCTGCAATAATAAGCACGATACTCAGTACAGTGAAGTCTGCAAGTGCAGGATCGATAATCATCTTAATTGCAATGAAGTTTGTAACAAGCGCTATTGCAACAGATGAAAGTCCAACTGCAACCAGACGAGTGTATGATAATACATTACTGATGATAGTTGGGATCTCCATGAGTTCAATTACACTGTCACGTGCGATCAGAACAATGCCGATAAGTAAACAAAGTACTCCAAATGCTGCACCGGCAGAGAAACCTGCAATATAGGGAAGTCCTGTCAGATCCGGCATTAATGGAAGCGGGAAGTACGACCAGACTGCGATTACAATTCCCCACATAACAAGGACCCAGCCAATGCATGCAAACATCAACTTTGATCTGTGCTCGCCATGATCCATAACATATGCATTTCTGGCACCCCAGATTCGTCCAAGTGTCAGGTGAAACAGTCCAACCCATATAGTAATAATCAGAAGTTCCGGAATGTGTGTAACATACTCAAGTCCGTGTTCTGCGCCTCCACCTATGTTGAGGTGTCGTGACAGCCAGACTGGATGCCAAGGAAGCGACATCCCAAGAAATTCTGAAAAAGCAATACCAAATACAATGGCCGAAATACTACAGTTTCGTAGGACTTTCATGAGCTTTTCGCCCATATCACTTCCTTTGACGAATCCTCTGAGGGCAAGAGACATCACAAGTAAAATGGCTCCGTACCCGACATCTCCAAGAATAAACCCAAACATAAGTGGGTATAAAACTGACATCACCAAAGATGGATCAATTTCTGTGTACTTTGGAGCGGTATACAGGTTAATAAGTGCTTCTGTTGGTTGTGCAAAGCCAGGATTTTGGAGATCAACTGGTGGTTCATTGTTTGGATCTTTGATTTCGAGTTCTTGGATCTCGATCTTTCCACCTGTTACTGCAACCAATGATTCCATGACTTCGGCAGCTTCTGTTGTTGGAACAAAGCCTTCGATAACGAATGCATGTTCTGTTGTTGCAAATCGAAGCGGTGCTTCTGCTTGCTGGATTTCTGCGGTGAGTAGTTCTTCGGATGAGACGAAAAACAACTGGTGCTGCTTTTTGACCGTTTCAAGTTCTTCGTCAAGTCTTTTGATCTCTGACTCAAGTGCAGTGTTTTGTTGCTGGTAACGCTCTATTGCAGCTGATGCAAATTCACGTTCTTGTGGAATGGTCACTTTGTGGAACTGTGCATCCAATAATGCTCGTTCACATTCTGCAACTTTTTCAGTGCGTACTGCAACGATAGTAAATGCCTCACCATTTTTCGCGGGTGATGTGAAGACTTCGCTCTCATCAGGTAATGTTGGAGTACCCTTTACATAGCCGGCAAGCAGGCCGATTGCCTGATGACCGGAGAGTAGCTCAAGGGGGTGTTCAAATGCGATAAATGGCTTTAAACCTTCTATTTTTTGCTCAAGGTCTTTTTGTTCGGCGTCAAGACCAGAGCGTTTGGATAATAGAGCTTCAATACGGGCTGCTATGCCAGGCAGATCTGATTCTATCTTTTTTGAGAGTTCATTCTGCTTTGCATAGCCAGCCAGAGGCATGCTTTCTTGGTTTATCTCAAGGTTACTAATGATTGACCGGATTTTTACCAGTTCGGAAGATATCTGGTCCGCTTGTGTAAGCGACATGCCGATTGAGTATCCACTCCATTCTTCCAGATCATTTCTGACATAGTCTTCAATGTGGAAGAGTCGGCGTTTGTACAACTCGCCAATGACTTCTTCAATGTGATCCTTTGAAGCTGCAATAAGCAGCTTAGTCATCTGTTTAGGATGAAACATTGAGCTGCCCCTTAAAGCGGGTGACAAGCAGCTCGATTACCTTATCTACATTCTGCCTGCCTTTGCTTTCAAGAGCAGCAGCCTGGTCTTTTCCTTTACGTACGATTTGTTCATATGTTTCGGTTGCCTGGCTGCGTGCATCGGCGATACATTGTTTCTTGTACTCTTCAGCTTGTTTTGTTGCGTCCTGTACAAGGTTGTCTGCTTCGAGCTCGGCACTTGCAATAAGTGTGCGTCGTGTTTCATTCGCGGCAGTGATTATGGATTTATACTCATCTTCTGCGTGTCTGATATCTTTTAATACCTCAACTTTCATCCAACCCTCCTCTCGTGGTGGTACAATTATTACATGGAAGCAAACTGGTATATTATTTCCTTTTTTGTTAAATGATCTATGAACCTGTCCAGTGAGAAGTAAAGAGACTGGACAGAATTCATTTTAATTCACGTGCAAGGAGTTAACGGACGAATGGCAGGATAGAGGCGTTAAGCAGAGTCTGAAATAGGCAATTTTGACCTCTGAAAAAGGCATGGCCGGGTATGACGACGCGACAATATAAAAACTTCAGGGGTCTCAAAAAAGAAAACCTCCGCGATAATATCTCTACCCTGGAGGTGGTGCTGAATATGCTGGCTGAAGCTACAACGACAGA
>WRER01000025.1 GCA_009779205.1 Methanobacteriota archaeon
AATTTATGATGGAAGAGGAGTATCAACTTGAGTATTTTCGAACAGAAGGGCTTGTACGCAAGATATGTACAGCATGCGGTGCTGCGTTTTGGACACGAGATCCAGAGCGTGAGATCTGTGGAGATGCCCCTTGTTCTCCGTACCAATTTATCGGAAACCCCATCTTCCGCTCTCATACCGTTGATGAGATGCGTGAAGCATACCTTTCCTTTTTCGAACAACATGGGCATGCAAGAGTTGACAGATATCCAGTAGCCGCACGATGGCGTGACGATATTTATCTGACGATTGCGTCTATTGCCGACTTTCAACCATATGTTACCAGTGGAACTGTTCCTCCTCCTGCAAACCCCCTCACCATCTCACAGCCATGCATCAGACTGAATGATTTGGACTCAGTTGGCAGATCCGGGCGTCATCTTACAACATTTGAAATGATGGCACATCACGCGTTTAACAGCGAACATAATGAGATATATTGGAAAGATCAGACCGTTCGATTATGTGACAAATTCCTCGAATCGATTGGTGCTGACATGTTTGATGTGACGTACAAAGAGCATCCCTGGATTGGAGGTGGAAATGCCGGACCGAGTGTTGAGGTGCTTACTGGGGGTCTTGAGGTTGCAACACTTGTATTCATGAGCCTTGGCAAGACGAAAAATGACAAGGAAGCAATCCTCCTTGAAGGTACTCCGTATTACCCTATCGATCTGCAAATCGTTGATACAGGATATGGACTTGAGCGATTTGTTTGGGCATCACAGGGCTCTCCAACGATTTATGATGCGGTATTTCCTGAGATGGTAAGCCATGTTATGGATCTTGCAGGTCTTGGTGACAGACTTGATGATCGTGAATTCATCACGATTTTAGGCCAGAATGCTAAGTTCGCAGGACTTATGGACATATCAGGTCAGAAGATCTTTGAGCTTCGTCAGGAGGTAGCCCGTCAGATAGGAATTCCTGTTGATAAATTGGACAAGATGATACGGCCAGTTGAATCTGTGTATGCAACGGTTGATCATACCCGTTGTCTTGCATATATGCTTGGAGACTGTATCGTCCCGTCGAACGCGAAAGATGGCTACCTGGCACGTCTGGTGCTAAGGCGCACGCTTCGCATGCTTGCCGAGCTTGGTATCAATGCCAATGAGCTTGGAAATCTGGTCATGATGCAGATGGAGGCCATTGGGACTGATTCATTTGAGCAGAGTTCTGACATCGTTTCAGCTATCATCGATCGAGAGATCGAGAAGTACGAGACAACGATGGAGCGTGGTACACGAACTGTTCAGAGGATTGCGAAAGGATACAAAGCAAAATCAGAGAAGATCCCTCTCGAAGAGATTATTACACTGTATGATTCCCATGGCTTACCGCCAGATATGGTGAAGGATCTTGCCAATGCTGAAGGTGCAGTTGTCGATCTGCCTGATGATTTCTACTCTCAGATTGCAAATATGCATTCTGAAAATCAGAAAGCACCAGAAACTGATCCTCTTGATGCATACTTTGAACGTATCTCTGTGTTACCAGCAACGGAGTGTGTATATTATGAATTACCGACCACATTTTCGTTTAAAGCAACAGTGCTTGACTGTTTTGATGGAAATGTGATTCTCGATCAGACTTTGTTCTATCCGGATGGTGGGGGGCAACCTGGTGACACCGGCATTCTTGTAAGTCCTTGTGGCACTCAATACACTGTGCAAGATACCATTAAATCCGGTAATGTGATTGTGCATGTTCTTGCGAATGATGTTCAATACGAGTTACAACCAGGGGATATCGTCCAAGGAGTGGTTGATGAAGAAAGGAGACGTAGTCTGATGCGACATCATACTGCAACGCATATTCTGCTTCGTGCAGCTCAGAAGGTCCTTGGTGCTCATATTCATCAAAGCGGTGCGCAGAAAGGAGAGAAGAGTTCTCGTCTTGATATTCGGCATTATATGCACATAACTGATGATGAGATAGCACAGATAGAACTCGAAGCGAATCGCCTCATTATGGAGAATTCACCTTCGTCTGTCAGCTGGGAAGAGCGGACAACCGCTGAACAGAAGTACGGATTTTCACTGTATCAGGGTGGTGTACCCCCTGGTGCACAGATTCGAGTTGTACAGGTTGCAGGAGATATCGAAGCTTGTGCTGGCACTCACTGCGAACGAACAGGAGATATTGGTTTTATTACCGTCATTCGGATTGAACATGTGCAGGATGGGGTTGAGCGCATTGAGTTCGCAGCGGGAGCCGCAGCAGTTGAGCATGTCCAGGGCTTACGAGGAATTGTACGCGAGGCAACAGATGCATTTTCTGTGCAGACCGATGTACTTCCAGAGGCTGCACGTCGATTCTTTAGTGAGTGGAAGGATCAACGAAAAGAGATTGAGCGGTTATCACGTCATGTGAGTGAACTTGAGATTGAACATCTTGTACCTGAACAGATTGGGCAAGTATCTGCAGTGATTCGTCAAATTGATCTCTCTCCTTCTGAATTGGCGAAGATCGCAACGACTGTTACAGAAAAAGGAGGTGTTGCAGTGTTGATATCCAAGGGTGATTCAGCACATGTTGTTGTTGCATCTCGTGTGGATCAGGTTAAAGCAGGTGACTTAGTGCATGAAGTTGCAAAGGTGCTTGGTGGAAAAGGAGGGGGAAAACCAACACTCGCGCAGGGTGGCGGACCAGATATTGGATCTATTGATTTGGCGCTTGAACGTGCACGTGATATCTTACGTAACCATTAGTATTACCGTTGACTCAGCTGAAACCATAGGCCCGCGGCGGGCTGAGGCGTGTGCCAGGCATGGGTGATAACTTGGCTGTGCAAGTCCGCTACAGGCTTGGCAGTAGGAACTGTTAGCCAAAGGCAAGGGTGTCCACCGCGAGGGGGAATTTGAAGGAAGTCGGCGGCAAACGTGGAAGATGACTGAAAACAACGCCAACGACACAGATGAACAGACTAACAAGTTCTAACAACGATGTCAGTGGCTGATAGAATACAGGTTCGTGAGATCTCATCCTGAAAATTTGTGTAAACAAGAGAACCACCGTGTACGGAACCGTACGCACGGTGGTGTGGGAGGACGGCTACTCAACTAATGGATAGCCTCCCACCCGATAGGCACAGGAGGGTACCAGCAGGTAGGGCGGACGGGAGTGTGGTTCTGGTAAAAATATAAAAATCTGCATTTATTAGTCAAACTGTCATTGCAAAAATAAGAAAACCGATTTCAGATTGATAAATAGTAATTACACATAGATGATAAAGTTTTAGAAGGAGAAGAGGAATTGGAGATGAAACATTATGTTGTTACAGGTGGTGCTGGATTTATTGGCAGTCATCTTGTTGAACGCCTTGCTGTAGATAATTATGTCACTGTGATCGATGATCTGTCTGTAGGAAAAGTAGAGAATTTGAAAAGCGTTCGTGATCAATTTCCTGATAATGTGAAATTTCTTCATGGTTCAATTGCTGATCTTTCTTTTTTGAAGAATGCAGTGAAGGGTGCGAGTGGAATCTTTCACCATGCAGCTCTTGCATCTGTTCCAGAGTCTATTGCAGATCCCATCAAGTCCCATGATGTAAATGCAACAGGAACATTGAACGTGCTTATAGCGGCCCGTGATAATGATGTAAAGAAGGTTGTTTTTGCTTCGTCTTCTGCAGTGTATGGAGATGCAGCACAGATTCCAATAGATGAGAGTTCTCTTCCTTGTCCATTATCCCCGTATGCAGTGCAAAAGCATCTTGGAGAGGAGTACTGCATGGTTTTTACTGAGATCTATGGTTTTGCAACGGTTTGTCTTCGTTATTTTAATGTCTATGGTCCGCGACAAAATCCATATTCTGCATATGCGGCTGTGATTCCAAAGTTTATTGATGCTGTTCAACATAGTGCTTCACCTGTGATCTATGGCGATGGAACACAGACACGAGATTTTGTGCATGTCAGTGATGTGGTGCAGGCAAATATAATGGCTATGGAATCATCAGAGACGGGAATCTACAATGTTGCGAGTGAGGCTGCAATAACAATAAAACAACTTGCAGAGATTATATGTTCAGCTTCTGGTTGCGATGTTGAGCCAGAGTATGCACCTGCACGAAAAGGTGATATTTTACATTCTTCTGCTGATATTTCACGTATCAGAGATGTATTTGGGTGGCAACCGCAGATCTCAGTGGAGGAAGGCGTCACACGCTTGTGTGAAAGGAATTCCATATAGGAGTTACGCAAAAGTCAACATGACTTAAACTTTTGCTAGCCAAAAACACTTAATTGAAGTTATTTAATAAGGTATTATGATATACAAACGTGCAATTTTGCGTAAGTCCTATGACAATTTAGATCGGAAATGGAATCGTTTGATATGCCCAGTACGGGCATGGTTTCGTCAATCTCGTAAAAAGCCTCTTTAATCTTACCTTTGCATAATGTTTATTATGAGTCTCCATGAGTAAACGTATTGCACGAGCATAATAACCAGAAAAAAAATTTCTCATTGCCATTTCAGTCCTCCAATAATCGCAATATTCCTGTATCTCATTATAGTCATCTCTCTTTTTTAACTCACTTTCTGAAAATGTAGATAAATATCCGAGGAATGGAACTTCAAGAGGAAATTTCGATTTCCCACTGGTATTATTTACTGTATCAAGATAATAACATGCGCAAACGGAAGGGCTATATGCTACTGGATAAGATAGTGCTATTTTTCCGTACAAATCGACATCTGGCCCGATTTTAAGATATTCAGAATAAAGACCCACAGATTCAAGGACGGTTTTTGGTGCAGCAAAAGTGTCAGTGCAAAACATTGGACCTCCGTGTACAAGAAAATCTCTGAAATAGCTAAGGATCCGCTCTCCTTCCTCTTTTGAATAAGTAGTTAATACCGATACCTCTGGATAGCAATGCGCAAATGCAGTTCCATATATTCCTGCTTCTGGAAATGTTTGATGCAATCTGGCTATTGTCTCCAAAAAATGTGGGAGCCATGCATCATCTGCATCTAAAAAAGCTATGATTTTTCCATTTGCTTCTCTTATTCCTCGATTTCGTGCTCCTGATTCTCCTGTGTTCTTCTGCTGAATTAATGTAATTTTTTCATTAGCATAGGATTTTACGATTTCTGAACTTTTGTCTGCAGATCCATCATCGACGACAATGATCTCAAAATCAGAAAAAGTTTGAGCCAGTACAGAATCAAGTGCTCGTTTAATATGGGGTTCCTTATTGTAGAGAGGAATTATCACTGAAAACAGTGGTTGTTTGCCTGATTGTATTGAAGAGGGAGTAGGGTTTTTAGACATATGGGATGATTTGGAGTGTAAATGGTTCATGGTATAATTCCTATGAGGATTGTTTTTGTTTTTATCCCTTTGAATCGTTTTTAGTGATTGCCTTTACCAAATATTCACATTTCAATTAAATCTAAGAACTTTTGACAAACGACATTTGCATCAAATTGATTTACATCTATTTCTAATTTTCCAGTATAATCACCTGAAATAAACCTTAAAAATTTTTCATGATCTAAGCTATTTTGCGTCATACTAAATATTGGACGCCCAGTTAAAGCATAATCTATAAGTTTACTAGCTCTACCAAAGAATTGCATGGAGGAAAGACTATCAATGTTAATCAAAAAATCCATCTGACTCATTTTATAAATAACCTCATTCCGTGGAATGTAATCATTAACAATTAACTTTTCTCCCAGTTTTTCAATATACTGTGATATTAATTTCATTCCTTGAGCGTCTGTGTACATTATAAAACGGAAGTCAAAAGATGCTTCAGTTAGAAAATCAAATAATAATTTCGGATTTCGAATTTCATCATAAAATGTCCCGGTATAACCAAAAGTTACAATATCATTTTTATGATATGGTTCAATTTTTATTGATTCAATGTCAATTCCTTGTGGAATAACATGGATTTTATCTGTTTTTTTAAATTGTTTAAAGTCATGGATCGTGTGTTCTACAGGGACAGCAATATGATCAAAATAATCTAACACCTTTTTTTCTATTCTTTGACACTTACTCGAAACGTTAAGTACTGGGTTAGAGGAAAATGGATCGCCATAATCTGCGATTTTAGTGTGAATATTAGGGTTGTATTTTTTTAGAAATTGTGCCGTTCCATAATGAATGGAAAAGGGAAGGGCAATAGAAATTAACATGTCATACTTTTCATCTTTTATTTGTTTCAATGCGTGCTCAAGCACATGTATGTAGGTACCATAACAAAAATAAAAACAATCATAATCTCTTTTCATTTTGCAATATATATGATACATAAAAAAATCGAACAACCTTCCCTTTATATATTTTAGTTTATTTTCATCAGATTTTATATGTTTTGAACCAACATGGAAAATACGCAAATTTTCATGTTTTTCATAGCAAAAGTCATAATGAGGGATAAAAAGATCTACTGAATGACCCATTTTTAAAAACCCTTTCACTAATTCATATGTTCTAAAAGCTCTTGGACTAATTTCTGGATGATAATAAAAAGATGTAACTAATATTCGACATTTTTGCATTTTGCACTCCTATCTTTCTAATGATTTCACGATTTTTGCAGCAGCATTGCCGTCGCCATATAGTTTATGCGACCAATCCATTTTTTTTGCATCAATCATTGCCGCTTGTTCTAGTATTCTCCCATAATTAGCTCCAACTAGGGTATTGAAGCCATATTCAACTAATTCCACCCATTCTGTTTCATCACGTAATGTAACACAGGGTTTCTGAAAGAAATAAGCTTCTTTTTGGACACCGCCACTATCAGTAAAAACTCCAGAACATTTTTTTAATAATGTAATCATGTCAAAATATCCTACAGGGTCAATCACACATATGTTCTTCAGTGCAATACCCATATTCATTATTAATTTTTGAGTTCGTGGATGTAAAGGCAATATCACAGGTTTTTTTTGCGATATTGCTTCCAGTGCTTTTAATATGTCAGTAATACGCGAAATATCATCAGTATTTTCCGCCCGATGTACTGTTGCTAGATAAAACTCATTCATCGATTGCAACAAATTGGAAATCGTCTCTGAGGGTCTGGCAATTTTTTCGTAAAAAAGTGCGGCGTCATACATGACATCTCCGACATTCATTATTACTGCATTTTGCTCTGTATATCCTTCTTTTTTTAGGTTATGCACCGCAGTATCTGTAGGACAAAATAACCAAGTAGAAATTCTATCTGTCAGAATCCTGTTAATTTCCTCTGGCATACGCATATTATATGAGCGAAGTCCAGCTTCTACATGAGCTATAGGTATATGCAATTTTGCAGCAGCCAATGCCCCGGCTAATGTTGAATTTGTATCGCCGTAAACTAATACACAGTCAGGATTTTCTTGAAGAAGTACTTTCTCGATCTCCTCAAGCATTCTGCCAGTCATGGCGCCATGACTACTTCCGCTGATTCCTAAATTATAATTTGGAACAGGGATCTGCATTTCTTGAAAAAATATATCTGACATATTCGTGTCATAATGCTGGCCTGTATGAATAATTATTTCTTGTATGTGGGTATGTTTTTGTATTTCACGGGATATGACCGCTGTTTTAACAAACTGGGGTCTGGCACCCACAATAGTTACTATTTTCAAGTTCAGTACCTCTCTTTTTTATTGTGCATAAACAGTATCATATTCTTGTACAAAGCGTCTATCAGACTCGCAAAATTCTATTATATTGTTCCAACAAAACACTTGCTTCGTTCTCCCAGCTAAGAGTATTTTGCGCATGCCTTAATCCCTCTTTCTTTTTGGATATCTCTTCAGATTCAATAGTATTAATAAAATCAATAATCCTTTCATCATTTTCTGCCGCTATCCACCCACAATTAAATTGTTCAATAATGCTCCGTTGATCTGGAAGATCATTTATTATAACAGGTAATCCTGCTAAAATGTATTCAAATAATTTATTTGGCAGC
>WRER01000026.1 GCA_009779205.1 Methanobacteriota archaeon
CATGTCATTGTTAGAAACCTCACCGCTGTTGAGACGCTTGGAAGCTGCACTTATATTGCCAGCGATAAGACTGGCACCCTTACGGTAAACCAGCAAACCATAAAAGCGATAATATTACCAGATAAAACCGTCATCCACATCACAGGAGAAGGATATAACGGAGAGGGAACGATAGAAAACGATCAAAGCCCAGCCACGAATCAGCACCTCAGCACATTAGCGACAGTCAGTTCACTGACAAACGAAGGGACGCTCACGTATCAAAATGGAAATTGGAGAAATTCCGGCGATGCTGTAGATGTCGCATTTCTTGCATTTGCCTGGAAAATGGGAATTGATCTTACAGCCCTTCGTGATTCTGTTACCATTATTGCTGAGACACATTATGCACCTGAGATCAGATTCTCGGCACTTTATTACACAAAGCCAGATTCCAATGTCATCCATGTCGCAGTAAAAGGAGCCGTTGAAACACTTCTCGAAAAATGTGTGTCATCTAATCATAGCGAAATAGGTGAAGAAGCAGAGGCTCTTGCTGAGGCAGGGTATCGTGTCATCTGCGTTGCCCATGGGCACCTTCCTGTAGGAACAACACTCCCGGAAGAGCCAACTGTTGAGCATCTCCCACCCCTTGAACTTCTTGGACTTGCTGGATGTATTGATCCCTTGCGTCCTGACGCTCAGGAAGCAGTAACCACCTGCCACGAAGCAGGTATTGTTGTCTCCATGGTTACCGGCGATCATCCAAAAACAGCTCTTACTATCGCAAAAGAACTTGGAATTGCAAAAGGCGAGCAGGATCTAGTAACCGGTATCTCCCTTGAAGCACTTGGTGATGAAGAAGAACCAGCATTCTGTGAAGCTGTTCGAAAATCACGGGTATTTGCTCGAATCTCTCCTCTTCAGAAACGATCCATTGTTGCAGCACTTCAAAAGAACGGAGAATATGTAGCTGTGACTGGCGATGGTGTCAATGACACTCCCGCTCTTCGAAAAGCGCATATTGGTGTTGCGATGGGATCTGGCACAGATCTTGCAAAAGACACCGCTGCCATGATAATAACAGATGATCGGTTTTCTTCGATTGTATCCGGTATTGCGCTTGGGCGTATGACCTATGACAATATTAGAAAAGTCATCTCGATTCTCGTCAGCACATGCATTGCTGAGGTCGCAATGGTGCTACTGGCACTCGCCCTCTTCCTTCCTGTTCCTCTCACTGCACTTCAACTTCTCTGGCTTAATCTCGCAACAAATGGTCTTCAAACCATAGCACTTGCATTTGAGCCGGAAGAGCCAGGCGTCATGAAACGAAAGCCTCGAGAGCCAGCTGAGCCAATCTTCAACAAACTGATGCTTCAACAGCTTGCTGTCGGTGCTGGGTACATGGCCACTGTTGGATTCCTTGTATGGTACACACTACTGCATATGGGATGGGATGTATCAGCTAGCCGAAACATGGTGCTTCTTGTAATGGTGCTTATGATAAATGCTCATTGTCTGAACTCGAGATCCGAACACTTGTCTATTTTCTCCCTCTCTCCGCTGAAAAATCTCCCTCTTATGGGTACGATTGTTGGAGTTCAGCTCTTGCAAATCATGATTCTGTACATCCCATTGACTCAACAAATTCTTGAAGTCCAGCCGGTAACTCTGTATAATTGGATAGTTCTCTTCATCCTTGCACTTGGCATTATCGCTGCTATGGAAATTTTTAAATATATCAAACGAAGAGAAGATGCCAAGAATTCCATATAAATCTGTGATAATTGGATGAAATTGGAAATAAGCAAAACTTCTCATTTTTAGTTATGTTTGTTCATCTTTCCTAGTAGTAAATACATAGGATTTATTAATGGATCAATCCAAACGATTCATATATCATCGATGTAACACAGGCCTATGTCAGGTGGGTTGATAGTGTTGGGGGTGTGGAATAGATGAAATGTCTACAGTATGCCATGTGTGCACTTGCACTCATCCTTATTACTGGAGGGTTCGTATGTGCGGAGGAGTTCGCGATCTCTGCAGAGAATTCTTCTGGGGATGATCTGGCAATAAATTCATTTTCAGCTTCTTATGGAGAGGTTGAAATAGTACCGCTGAGTGCTGCAGCAGCACTTACAAGTTCAGATCTTACACCAGACGAGTTTGCAATGGCGTCTGTTTTCGTTATTGAAAGCGCGCAGGCAAGCGGAAATCTGGGAAAGTACAGTGGTCAGGAGACTCCGATCACGTACAGCGCAACAAATGTATTTCCCAGAATTTCTGATCGCTTTATTGTATGGGAAGAATGGACATATGGCCGTTCAGAGGTGCGTAGTTATGCCCTTGATTCTGGTTCATTATCCAGTTTAGTTCCATCAAATTACCCTCGTGCTTCTCCAGACACTGCTGGTGAGTATATTGTATATGAGCAGACAGGAGGAACTGCAACTTCCAGCTCAAAAAGTACAAATATCTATGTGCATGACAGCATAGCCCACAGCGAGCAGGTAATAGCACCATATGCTGCAAATCAGTTTGCACCTGCAGTCTCTGGAAGATATGCTGTCTGGCAGGATTGGAGAACCGGCGTTCCAAATATCTACCTTGCTGATTTGAGAGGTGGATCTGTAATGCCTATCAGTTCGAGTCATGCAGAGCAGTTATTTCCTTCGATTTCCGGAACCAATATTGTATGGGAGGACTGGAGAAATGGGAATGCAGACATCTATCTGTATGATATTGCAACAGCCACTGAACGCCAGCTTACCCAAGGTCCAGGAAACGAACAAAAACCACGAATAAGTGGGAATATCGTTGTCTGGCAGGATGATCGGGAGCATTCTTCAAGCATTTACGCATTAACCCTTGACAACATGGTCGAGGTGCAGATCTCTTTTGACGAAGGGTCTCAAGTGAATCCAGATATCTCTGGCGGACTCGTAGTCTGGGAACACCGTGTAAATTCAATTGGAAATATACACATGCTGGATCTGATGGAAAACCGTGTATATCAGATAACCGACTCTCAGTATGACTGCAAGAATCCGTCAATCTATGGCACAAATATTGTATGGGAAGATTACCGCACCGGCAGTCCAAACATCTATATGTTCCAGGCGCGTGGTGATTCTTCATCAACCACTGCATATCGTTTCTATGGTGCAGTTCACTTAGATAACAATGAAGCACCACCAGGAACAGTTGTCGAAGCTGTTATTGATGGCATTGTACGTGGTAGTTTCACCGTCGTTGCTTCAGGGCTTGTTGGAAATTCATATGGTCCATATCTTGAAGTTCCAATCTTCAGCTATGACTATGGCAAGACCATACAGTTCTATGTAAACCAGTACCTGGCAGATCAGACCATTCCGGTTGCAACACCAGGCATCTCTCAGATCAGCTTGAGTGCAATCAACAGTGGCACTCCGCCAATTGGCACATACACACTTCAAGGAACCCTGTATATTGATGGACAGCCTGCACCACAAGGCACTATTCTCACAGCATATGCAGGTTCCTCGCAGCGTGCAACAGCCACAGTGTATGGAAATGGCCAGTACAGTTCATTTGTTGTGCCAGTGTACTCGCAGGACGTGGGCACTACCCTTTCGTTCTCTGCGGTATATGGACAGCGAATCTCACAAAGCACGACTCGCATATCTATTGGAGAAAAAGTAAACCTGCCATTTGATATCCTCTGCGCAGGATCTTCATCCCCTTCATTACAAACCCCTGTATTCTCGGGAACAGTGATGATTGACAGAATGCCAGCACCAGTAGGTTCTGTTCTCACTGCATTCGTTGGAGATGTCGTTCGTGCCCAGACAACACTTAGCAGCGCAGGCCAATATAGTAACCTCGCAGTTCCAGTTACTCAAAGTGACATTGGAAAACGTGTTACCTTCTATCTGACCTATAATACGATGAGTTATCAGGCAGCTCAGTCTGTGACTGTTGGAAGCAGCGGTAGCAGTAGTGGCACAACTGGGGACTCAAATACAATTCTGATCCTGTCTGCAGAGGAAAATCTGATTTTGGCCACAGAAGAGGATGGAGCCTTAGTCGCACTTGAACAAACAAGTACGTCACATAATGAATTTTCAACAGAGTCACTCACTCTCATCGATCCATCTCATTCTGTACAGGCGCCCTCTTATGTCAGACTTGATCTTACGATATCAACGGGTACCAGTGGGGGGACGAGTGGTACAACGGTACATGCATATTCATTCTCTGGATTTGCACAACTTGATGGAACGATGCTTCCAGCAGGAGCCATCATTTCGGCATATGTTAATAATGAACTCCGTGGAACAGCAACAACCCAGACACTTGGTCAGTACACAAATCTCCGTGTGCCAATCTACTCAGGCGATTATGGACGAAGCATCCACTTCACTGCTGTGCACGAAGGTCAGTCCTACCAAGCATCACAACAGATTACCGTTGGCTCCGGCGGCTCTATCTCTCCGACCACCGGACAAGATGGTTCCCTTATTGGCCTTTCAATGGGGGCAGAATCAGGTATAAACAGTGATATTGCTGCCCTGTCTTTAGATTCAGCTTCTGTACATGCAAAACTTGATCTGACATTCGCCAGATCTCAGCAACAGGTAGGCGGCTATCAATTCTATGGAATTGCAACGATTGATGGAATCTCAGCTCCTGTCGGAACACAGATGACTGCAAGAGTTGGAAACGAAGTCCGAACACAAGTAATTCTTCAGACTGCCGGAAGTTACCACTCTATTGATGTTCCAATCTACTCAGGCGATTATGGAAAGGTGATCTCGTTTTATGCGACATATGGCGCAACCACCTATGAAGCTACGCAGTCTATAACGGTTGATGAGATTACAAATACAATAAAACAGTTGGATTTGAACTTTATCGCTCTCGCTGGTTCGACATATCGATTCTATGGAACTGCAAGAATTGATGGACAGAGCGTCCCTGCACACACTACCATTCACGCGACTGTTGATGGTGAAGTTCGGGGTTCATTTACTGTGACTCACACTGGTCAGTACGGATCTGCATCTGGTATGAAACTTGAGGTGCCAGTGTACAGGTCAGATATTGGAAAATATATCTATTTCAAGACTGCATCAGGAGCAGAAGCGACGCAAAGTCAGCTGATTTCTGGCGGACTTACTATCCGAAAGGATCTGACCTTTAGAACATCTCCACTCCAATCAGCTGATTTTGAAGCAACAACGGTGAGTGGAATCTCTCCATTGACGGTCTCATTCAGAGACAGGTCATCATCTGCTCCAAATGAATGGTACTGGGAGTTTGGGGATGGAGGTGTTTCTACAGAAAAGAATCCATCTCATACCTATATGGAAGCTGGACAGTACACCGTCCGTTTGACAGTCGGGTTTCCAAATAATGGTCCTATCCGTCAGGAAATAAAATACAATTATATCAATGTGCTGAAAGGAGCTGAGGCAGAAGCATTTATCTCTCTCTCCCCTGGCTGGAATTTCATCTCTACACCAAAAACGCTTGCAACGAACTGGGATACCGCAGAGAAACTCTTTGGATCTGTTCCTGTTGCAGGACACAGTGTATTTTCCTTCAGCCCTAGGACAAATCAGTGGATGCCGCTGACTGCAAAATCTGTCTTTAAACCATTCGAACCAGTCTGGATTTATTCAGAGCACCCAACATCTATTCAGTTGTACTTTGAACCAGATGCCATGCAAATTCCACCAGTCAAACTTCTGACGAAAGGATGGAATACCTTTGGCATTACAAGCTTATCTCCAACATCTGCTCAGAACGCCCTTCTATCAGCTAAGGATGCTTGGGTCTATGTAATTGGGTATAATGCTGCAACACAGAGATACGAGCAGACTATTATGAATGTTCCTGAAAGCTACAACAACATATTAGTGCCAGGAAAGGGGTATTGGATCTACATGAGCGATGCAGGAGAACTTGCAGGATCAGGAGTGTAGACTATAAGAGAATTGTACTGCAAACACTCAAAACACCTAAATACCTATTTAATCATTTATTGAACATACATATGGTGAAAACATGAATCCAAAATGGTATGTCTTTTCGATCCTTCTTTTTTTATGTTTGGTATCGACAGGCAATGCAACAACTGAAGACTTGACTCCGATCTCAGCATTTCCATCTGTGACCGATTCTATTGGTGAATTTAGTGCTGAATCTGTGGTTATTTCACAGGCGTTCGGATTTGAAGAGCAACTGACAACTGACTCACTGTATCGCGAATATCCAAAAACCGATGGTACGCATATTATCTGGGTCGAGTGGAATGTTGCAAGCAAGATCTGGTATTATGATATCGCGTCTGGCAGCCACAACCTGATCTCAAATACAGGGACTAATCAGAATTATCCGGAAATTCATTCCGGTATCGCAGTCTGGCAAGAAATTGGAGAGAAGAAAAGTATCATGTCTGCTTCTCTTTCTCCACATGTAGAAACAAGGACGGTCTATACAAGCGACACCACCGCAATAAAACCTGCGGTATATGGTGATCGGGTCGTTTGGGAAGAATATGCAGGTAATGACTACACAAATATCTATTATAAGCGCATTGGAGACTCCTCTGCAGCTCCACTTTCAAGGAGCCAGAATCAACAGTCCAATCCAAGGATATATGGAGATTATGTAGTCTGGCAGGAACTTGATTCCGGAAACGATGGTTGGAACATCTATCTGTTTAATCTACAGACCGGAGAAAAGAAACAACTGACTCGTGATAGAGCGGCACAAATTAATCCTGATATTAGCGAAAATCTTGTGGTCTGGGAAGATCACAGGGATGGACTCTCGAATATCATGGTACATGATATCGAGAGAGATGTCACAACTGCCGTAACCTTCGATGGGGTATCAAATGTTTTGCCTGCAGTTTCGAAAAATATCATTGTCTGGAGCCGCATGGGTAATAATGGCTATGATATTTACATGGTGAATCTGGCTGGTCCAACAACATACGTTGTAGCGCAAGCAGCAGGTGATCAATTATATGCTGATATTGAAACAGATATCATCGTTTGGCAAGATACGAGGTCTGGAGGCTCAAACATTTTCTATTACAAATTAGAGCCTGAAACAAAGTTCATACCATATCTGTTCTTTGGTTCTGCAACAATTAATTTCCAGCCTGCGCCAGTTGACAGTGTTATTGAAGCACGGATCGATGGCGTAGCAAGGGGCACGATTACTGTTACTAGTGCAGGCCAGTATGGATCAAATAGTCAGACGTTTGGAACACAATTAACGGTTCCAATAACACAACAGGATCTTGGCAAGTCCATTACCTTCTGGTGTGATGGTACCGAAGGTTTACCCCGTCTACAGATCTCAGGTAGTGGTGGATTGGTAGAATGGCCGCTTGAATTTACTCATGCCGGTCGTTTTGGTGAGGTAATACTTCGTGGGACTGCGAGAGTAAATGGCATGGCGGCACCTGTTGGAACGATTATTTCTGCATCTATCGATGGTGTAGCCAGAAGTCAGTATACCATAACTGAAGCTGGTCATTATGGCTCGCTCTTTCCAGGTGCTCTTGAATTTTTAATCCCAATTACAGAACTGGATCTTGGAAAGGCTATTACCTTTAGCCTTGGGGATATCCGGGCGGATCAGAG
>WRER01000027.1 GCA_009779205.1 Methanobacteriota archaeon
GCACCGGTATCCCCCGATGATTTGTTAGCAAAGGCTACACAAGGAGATGCTGCTACACAGTACGATTTGGGTTGGCGTTATTACTTCGGTGAAGAAGTCGAGCAAGACTACGAAAAAGCTGTAGAATGGTTCACGAAAGCCGCAGAGCAAGGTCACAATGAGGCACAAACCTCGTTGGGTGTGCGTTATTACTTCGGTGAAGGAGTGGAGCAAGACTATGGAAAAGCCGTTTATTGGTTCACGAAAGGCGCTGAACAAGGTCATGCTGAGGCACAAGCTTCGTTGGGTTGGCGTTATTACTTCGGTGAAGGAGTGGAGCAAGACTATGAAAAAGCCGTAGAATGGTTCACAAAAGCCGCCGAGCAAGGTCACGCTCAGGTACAATATTATTTAAGTGATTGTTATAATAATGGCATTGGAGTGGAGCAAGACTATGGAAAAGCCGTAGAATGGTGTATGAAATCTGCCGAGCAAAGTTATGTACCCGCACAAAGCAGTTTGGCTTCTTATTATGAGGACGGCATTGGAGTGGAACAAGACGAGGAAAAAGCCATCTACTGGTATACGAAATCAGCCGAACAAGGAGATGCTGCTGCACAAGATCGGCTAAAAGATCTCAGCTCACGGTGATGAGGATGCACCAAAGCAGCAATTGATCGAAACGATAAAGATTGTGGCAAGAAGATGAATTACAACCAAACGATCTTCCTGCCAGCAGGAGGCTGGCAGGGTAGAAAGAAAAAAATTTATAATTTTTCTATTCAAATCACACAACTGGTAATTATTTTATTCTCTAACGTAACACTATATATGTATGACGAAACAAGGAATTTTATTATGTGGACACGGAAGCAAGAAACAGTACAATAAGGAACTTATTGTAAACACTGCAACCCGTATCAGTGAAACTCATCCTCAATACATCGTGAAATGCGGATTTATGGAGTTCAATGAACCAACCATCCCTCAGGCCCTTGATGAATTTCGATCTGAAGAAATCTCAGCGCTCGCTGTTGTGCCACTCTTCCTGGCACGAGGGGTCCACATCGATGAAGACATTCCGGCACTTCTTGGATTTGAATTCGGACAAAAAATTGGAGTATTCAAGACAAACACTGGTGAAATTCCATTGAGCTATGCAGATCCAATTGGTGAACATCCGGTCCTTGCTGATGTCATGGTTGCCAGTGCAGAAGATGCATTCAAACTGATTACATAACTTCATGCGAACGCTCATCCTTGACACCATTCACGGTGGTCTCGTAATTGCAGCTCATTTGGAAGAGCTCGGGCACACGGTTGACACTGTTGATGTATATCGGGATGGCGGCTCAATCTCTCTTTTTGATGCCCGGAATGGTATTATTCGTGCAGCATATGATCTGCTGATCCATCCAGTTCATCTCAGAATGGATCATTCTCTTCTGCAGATTGCCAAGGAACATGACATTCCAACAAAAACTCATCACGAAGCAGTAGCAGAAATTCTCTCAGAATGGGAGCGAAATAAAACATTCACTCGCCCGGAGCAAATGGTTGAGATAACTGGAGCAAGGGGAAAGACAACAACTGCACATGCTCTTGCTTCCTGCCTCTCATTATCTGGACCAGGAATATTGCACAGTTCTGCTGGAATTTACAGATATCCTGGAGAAGAGAAGATAGGACATCTCAGTATAACTCCTGCATCCGTTCTGACTGTCGTACGCAAGTACTTGGAAGATGAGATGACCTGGATGATCTGTGAAGAGTCCGTGGGAGTGAGTGGATATCACGACTCTGCTATTCTCACATCATATGAAGATTATAGATGTGGAGCAGAAACCCGCTCAGCTCTTGATTGTAAAAAAGTATCACTCAAGAGCAGCCCTTGTGCTGTTATTCCGGGAAAAGAAAAATTACATGATATTCCACAGAGTATTCCTGTGGATAGCATTGTGGAAGTACGTGGCGAATTGGCCACATACCGATATGGTGCATGGGAAGGCACATGTGCAAATCCTTTACTCTTTTTATCCCAGTACAGAACTTCTCTCACCCTTGCCATTGCTGCATCAATACTGCTTGGAGTTCAACCGCAGGGCATAAACTCATTTCAGCCTGTGGTGGGAAGGCTTTCTTTACAAACACAAAATGATCGAGTACTATTGGATGATGCAAACTCAGGAACTACACATATAACTGCAATAGAATCTGCACGATACCTACGCAGCACAACTCACATATCAGATATTATCTTGTGTATAGGTCAGGATGCTCATGCAGTATGTGAAAATCTGACAGCAGCATCCATTATCGAAACAGTTTCTACCATCAAGCCAGTACATATTATACTCATATCAAGTGGTCTTTCAGAGCCAGAACAAAAAGAAATCAGTAGCTATTTGGATCGCAATCACTACCAATATCAGAATGCACCATCATTTGATGCTGCACAGGAAATGCTAAGAGAATCATCCATCCCTCCAGAAATTCCTGCACTCCTTGCTGTAAAAACCTGGAGATAGGAGAAAACGAAAGGAAACATGAAATTCGTACAACCACGCCCAAGTTCTATTGTTGCAGCACTCTATACAGCCCGAGATCTCGATGTTGACCTTGCTATTCTGCATGGGCCATCAGGGTGTTCATTCAAGCATGCACGACTCCTTGAAGAAGATGGAATGCGATGCCTGACAACATCATTATCAGATAATGACTTCATTTTTGGAGGAAAAGACCGTCTCATTGATGTGCTTACATATGCGCAAGAAGAATTTTCTCCAAAGCGAATGGCAGTCATTGGGACCTGTGTCTCCATGATCATCGGCGAAGACCTGGAAGCGATTGTAGATGCGGCAGAGATCCGGGCAGAGACAATTGCTGTAGACATCCATGCAGGATTTAGTGAGAATATTGACGGTGTAATTGCAGTTCTTGTACAGGCATGTAAAAAAGGATGGATCTCATCTGAAGAATTAGAACGTCAAAAGTGTATTTTGAAGGGTGCAAACAGTGTTGAACGGGAACGTGGTGCAGCAACAAAGTCATATATCGCTCCATCCAGAGGAGATTTAAAACATATCGCGGCAAAAGCACTACTCGATGCAATTGACTCCGGAGGAAAGGGTATGTGCATCATGAATGCAAAAAAAGAAACAGCGTACATGTTTATTGACCCGCTCCTTGCAGTACATGAGCTAAGACCAGATGCAGAAATATCCTATTACGCAAACCTGGGTGACAAAGGTCTCCCGCGAGTTGCAGCAATGGCGCGAGGAATTGACGGCGAATGCAAAGAGCGAGGACTTACTCCTACTCATATCGGTTCGCTTGACGAGTATGGTGTGCTTGGTGAGGATATTGGGACACTCATTCAGAGAGAAAATCCAGATTTCTTACTGATATCAGGCGTACCTCATGCAATCCCTGAAAAATATGTCACCCCATTCTGTGTCTCAATTACCAATGGTCCCAGACAGTACGAACCACTCAAAGAACAAGGACATGACTGGGTAGTGGTAGAGATAGACTTGCACCCTCATGTGCTTGGAGTATCTTCTATTCAAGAGAGTGAATTTGGAGCAGTGCTCAGATCTCTTGAATCTAACACAATCAAAACTGAATGAGAGGCACACACATGCACACTATACGCACTCTTCTGATCGCAGGAGACAGGTCAGGATCCGGAAAAACAAGTATCTCTATCTCGATTGCAGCAGCGCTCGCAAAAAAGTATAGAAGTTACGCAAAAATCAACATGGCTTAAACATGTGCTAACTCAAAATGTTTTATTGAAGTGACTTAATAAGGCATTATGACCTACAAACATGCAATTTTGCGTAAGTCCTACCCCTGTGGATATTTGGATTTTCTATGATATGTTCTCTACTCATCGTCATCATCCCCCGATTTTATCTGTAATTGTTCGGCTGTGTCGGCTAATGTCTCAACTTCACGCAGGGCTTTGTTTATTTGTCGGGTTCTAACGCCTACCATTTGCTCAATCGTGTTATCAACGGTTTGGAGTTGCTTATGCGCTTGAGTAAGTGTTTTTTCAAACTCGGAAAACTGCTTTTTAACTGCTCGCAACGTATCCCAAACTTCCAGTGAGCGTTGCTCAATGGCGAGCGTTTTAAAACCCATTTGAAGCGATGACAGGAACGCCGACAGCGTTGTCACACCGACTGCTGTAACTTTATATTTGTCGCGGAGTTCCTCGAACAGGGCAGCGTTTTGAACCACTTCAGCGTATAAACCCTCAGTTGGCAGGAACATAAGAGCAAAGTCCGTGGTTTTCGGCGGCGCGATATATTTTTCGTTGATACTTTTGGCAGATTCTCGAATTCCCCTCGCCAGTGACTTCCTCGCTTCATCAATCGCCTGCTTATCTTCGGCATCAAGCAAGCGATTATAATCCTCAATCGGGAACTTGCTGTCTATTGGGAGCAATAGTGGGATATCGCCATTTCCTGGCAGCTTGATAGCGAACTCAACTCGTTTGTTCGCGGCGATTTCCACATTCATATCAAATTGACCCGGTGCGAGAATATCGGCAAGCAATCGTTCCAACCTCACTTCTCCGTAGGTTCCACGTTCTTTTACATTTGTAAGTGCATTTTTAAGGCTTTTGGCATCGGCAGCAAGATTTTTCATTTCACCCAAGCCCTGTTGAACGCTATCAAGCTGTTTGCTCACAAGCTCGAACGATTGTGTGAGCCGCATTTCAAGAGTTTTTTGAAGTTTTTCGTCCACCACACCTTGCATTTGTTCGAGACGCTTTTCGTTGCTTTCTTGAAGCGACTTCATTTTGCTCTCGAGAGTGGCATTGACTTTATCGGCGTTCTCAGCGTTTTCACGTTGAATGGATGACAATCGACTGTCGATCTGTTCTTGAAACTCACGGAGTTGCTTATTTGTTTCCGCTCGGCTATCTTGTAAAGTCTTGTTTACGCTCGTGTTCATACGCTCATTGCTCTCTATGCTACTTTGTTGAATACCGGAGAGCCGAGCTTCCATCTGTGTCTGGAATCCGCGGAGTTGTTTGTTGACTTCTTCGCGATTTCCTTGTAAAACAGTTTGAATGCTTTCTTGAATTACACCAAATCGTTGGAACTGCTCCGTTGCACCTGCTGATATTTGCTTTGATACGCTATCGCGCTGCTCATTGGCAGTTCGTTTCAAGAGACTAATTATCTCGCCAATGTCGGACTTCTTCCTCCCGACAACCTGCAAAACAATAACCACTAACAAAAGAACAATGATTGCTATGCTAATATACATCTGGGGTTCCACATCTTCACCTCATCACTTTCGTCATTAAGGAGTCGTAACCTATTGACCACATCTTAAACTACGCTCCCAGTGGGTTAATATTATAACCAGCTTTGGTGATAAAAACTCTGTAACTATTCACCCCCTAACTCATTTAATCTGGATTGTTTGACAAAATTGGATTTTTCTCACACTAATACATAATATTTTATTGAAATTATTGCGTTCAACGAATTATACAAAAGTTGTAACATTTCGAAATGTAGGTATAAAAACAAATTTGTCAATAAAAAAGGGTGAACAGTTACGAATCGTTTTTGAAAGCTGAATATGGGCAAACTGCATCCCAAGTACTCCAGCCAGAGAAAACAACAGAAATTGTGCTTGATTTTAAAAGTATCAACATTTTACGTGAACAATCAGACGCAGTTCGTGCAGCTTTGCATGTGAAAAATATTGATCCACCAAAGGAGAAACCTTTGCTAAGTGACTTACATGAGGTTACAGCTGTATATCTTGCTCTTACTACGGAAGTACGAAATCTTCTAGACCAGTTGGAACATGTTGCTTGGGAATATGAATATAAACTGGAAGATGAGCTTTTGATAGCTGAAATCAACCGCTTGGCAGAACATTATCTTAGATGCGTCCTATTGATAAAAGAAAACGACATTATTGCAGTAAAAAATGACTTTCGTGATGAATTAGAGCATATTTACAAAAACCCTCCACAACTTCCCGATGCACATGAACTTTCAATACTGTTTAATCTGCCAGTCCTTCCGCCTAACTTGAAAGAGGTTATCGAACATCTAATGCCTGAACACCCGAGTTCCCGCAAATCAGCACTATAATTTTCACAAATTTCAAAATAAATCAGTTCAATCTCACTGAACCACAATTTTTATTAGTATCACATATAGAAAATAAATAGTGACGATGTGCATACCATAACTATAATCTGACATGGCAAATAATAGAAATTATGCTTATTTAACACAATTTACAAGATATTCTTCTATTTTCATTGCGATCATAGTCATGATATTCGGGAATCCGGGAACCTATATCCGTTAGCGGTCAAAACCTTGTCGGCTTCCGACATTCGAATTCCATTGGGTTATCGCTTCATTTTCTCAATTATTTTATCCACGCCGGCCAAGTGTTATCACTTTCTTAGGCGTTTTAGTATCATATATAGTACTACCCCAAACGCGAATTGTTACAAATTCTCAAGCATTAAAACGTGGTTTTGGTGTTCACTGTAGTGTGATCTTAATGGTATTGGTCTGAATTCATTTTTTCGTGATTTTTTGGGAGATACTACACGACCTGAATCGGAGTGAATAATCCTCATTGTTCAGGAATAAAAGGTCTAATGTATGATTAAGACGAAACAGAGATTCAATGTCTGTTGCGGAAAACATACCTGTCTGAAGAGACCTATAGTCAGATCTCGGATCTCAGGCACCCTGGCGAATCGTTCGATGAGATTCTCGTCAGATTGGTGGAGAGCGTAAAAAAACAATGGCTCATGGACGATAGTGAAGATGTCATGACCCGCAATGAGTTCGTGGAGTTGATCCTGGAGATTCTACGGCGGATAAACGTGCACTGGATTTTTGAGCCCTTTCACTGAAAGATCAACGAATTATCAGGAAGAAACTGAAAATATTCTGAGATAATCCCTATCCCAGTCAGGATGGAGATAGAAAAACTCCATACAAATAGCATGAACCGTACTGGTTACACATTGCACGTTCATTCACATAATCTACAACATAGATCCTGGCGGTAGCTTCGTTTATATCACCCACATCGTGCCCATCGAAAAGCCTATCGAAGGTACAGGTACGTTTGAACTGCCCAAATTCAACCGAAATGCCGATTAACACTTTCTCCTCTTTTTTCCCGCTTTGATGCACACATACAAATAATACCCATTGATGGTATCTATCTTGCTTCCTGCATATTACAACAGAAGATGTACAAGAAATCCTACTCCAATACCCAATGTCACCGTATATGCACTTACCAGTACTGCATGTCGTGTTCCAAGCTCCCGTGCCAGAACTGCAATGGTTGATACACATGGGATAAACAAGATCGAGATCATTGCAAATGTATACAGCTGAATGCTTGTCATCATTGCTCCGAGATCCGGAGTACCTGCCAGCACAACCAGTGTCTCAAGCGCCATCTCTTTTCGGAGAATTCCAAACAAAAGTGCAGTAAAAGCAAAATCAGGAAGCCCAAGCACAGCCGTCGTAAATGGCTCCATAATTCCTTGAAACCAATTCAACACACCAAAATAACGAA
>WRER01000028.1 GCA_009779205.1 Methanobacteriota archaeon
AGCATCAGCGTAATCATCCATTTCATCTACATTTGTTTTTGTTTTGAACATGGTAAAATCCCTTACATTTGCCCGTCCAGTATAGGGGGAAATTTTTATAATCATCTAATACTTTCTGATGAAGCATGCAGAATCGTAGAATAGTCGTGTGTAATGGCTCTGTTTGCCGCTGTGTCAGAAATCCTTTATGTTACAAGTGGCACACAGATCTGGCGATTTGCCTGTCTATGAAATTCTACTACAACAGAAACGCCAAATGTCTCAAAGAGTGATTCAGGAGTAATAACCTCCTCAGGATCTCCACATGCAGTACAGCAACTATCATGCATGATTGCTGTTTTTTGAGAAGAGATGAACCCATGATCAGGCACGTGGGTTGACATCAGCGAAGATAGCCCATCTCTTGCGAGAGCTTTGATAATAGAAAGGCATTTGAACTGATTTCCATAATCCAGATGAGATGTTGGTTCATCAAGAATTAAAATTTCAGGCTCCTGAGCGAGAGCACGTGCAATAACACACATCTGCCGCTCACCTCCAGATATCTCAGTGACCGGTCGATTCAAGAGATGCTCAATTCCAATGCGTGCAGCTGCTGCATGTGCTTTTTGTCTATCGCAGTCCCCCGGCTGCTGATGTAATTTCAGATGAGGAGCACGTCCGAGCAGAATAAAGTCAAAGACGGAAAATGGAAACATCACATCATGCATCTGAGGCACATATGCGATGTGACGTGCCCATTCTTCTCTGCTGTACTCAGATATATCTTTTCCATCAAGTGAAATAGAGCCAGAACGCGGATTCAAAATTCTGACAAGGCATTTGATAAGTGTCGATTTCCCTGTCCCATTCGGACCAAGAATTGCCATGACCTCTCCTTTTCCAATGTTAATTGATACATCTGAAAATATAAGTGAGTCTTTTGTATATCCAAATGAAAGAGCATCTGTTACCAGCCTCATGACCATCCAACCTTCTTTCTTGTCAATAAATATGCAAAGAACGGAGCACCGATGAGTGCTGTAAGCACGCCAAGAGGAATTTCTGCTGATGTAAGTGTGCGTGCTATATTATCAACGATAAGTAAAAATGCAGCACCCATCACGACAGAAACAGGAAGCATTTTTGTGTACTCAGGGCCGACCAGCATACGTGAGAGGTGAGGTATCACAAGTCCTACCCATCCAATCATGCCAGAGATGCTTACCGCTGCTGCTGTAACAACTGTTGCCGCAATAATGACCAATGCTCCAAGAACCCTTGTGTCAACACCAAGTGCAGTTGCTTCTTCCTCACCGAGTGCAAGAATGTTGATACGCCAGCGAATGAGAAGTAAAAATCCAACGCCTATCACGATAGCAGGCGTCACACTTATCAGTTTTTCCCAGCTTGTTCCGGCAAGAGAACCCATTAACCAGGAGACGATCTCTGGAAGTTTGTCCATTGGGTCTGCAATATCTTTTATGAGCATTACAAATGCATTAAACACAGTTCCAACGATAATCCCTGCAAGCACCAGGATAAGGGTAGATGCAGGGCGGTACAGTCTGCTGATACCCCACGTCATACCGACTGCAATCATTCCCCATACAAAAGCCATGATTTGGACCAGGAAAGGATCACCTGATATCAGAATGGCAAGTGATGCTCCAAAGCCAGCTCCTGCCGAGACTCCAAGTATATCAGGGGATACGAGTGGGTTTCTAAACATTCCCTGGTATGCAGCTCCTGCAACAGAGAGGGCAGCTCCAACAAGCAATGCAGCACCAATTCGCGGAAGACGAATCTGAAGGATGATCGTTTCCTGAATGGGATCCAGGGAGTGTGTGAGGGGGGTGACTGCTGAGATAACAATCAAATATGCATCTGTGACATGTATTGGAAATCTTCCAAGTGTGAGAGAGATCAAGACAAGAGCAGGGATAAGCGCAAGAATGGCATATCCAACAAGACTTGTTGGAAGCCATTTTTTAATTGAAATCAATCTTTATGCCCTGTCTAGTTTTTCCTGAGATGCGCCGGTATTGACTTGTCTTGTGTCTGTGAGAATGAATTCAAGTGTTTCAGCATCGATATCAAGACCGTAGAATCCCTTATAGAATGTCACGATTTCATTCTCGATATCGAAATCGACATACTCAGGATAGAGTGTCTGTGCAAGCCAGATCATACCGAGAATCGACTCAGGAATTGGAAGGTCCCAGGATGCAAGGTATTTTGGAAGGCGGTATACTGCGCCATTTTTCACAGCTTTTAGCTCCTGCCACTGGCTATCTGCCATAATATCTTCGATAGATGCCGAACAATATGGGGCGAGCACGATAACATCAGGATCCCAGAGATAGAGTTGTTCAATGTTAATGGCAACATCTCCACCTGATACATCGACTGAGGCACTGCTTGCACTTGCGATCTCTATCATTGAAGTCTGGTACTGCTCTGCGTCAAATGTATTGAGTGGTTCAGATTTTGTCATGTATACGACAAGGCGTTCATCTTCAGAAATGAGATCTGTCTGGCTTTTGAGTTCATCCATCACTCCTCTGAAATACGCTTCAAATGCTGCGGCTTCAGTCTCTTTTCCAAGCATCGTGCCAAGCATGTTTGCACTTGAAATTAGGAGTTCTGGACTTTCGACATAGTCTACAACAACAGGAACGCCGACATTACGAACAGGAGTATTCACGGAGTCATCAGCTCCATATCTGCCGATGGTTGCATCTGGATAAGTTGTCAATAATTCTTCAACATTGACCCTTTTTCCATAGTGAGTAACAAAGGGAGTGTCAAACTGTGGATATAATGAGCGAATTATTTCATAGTCAGCAGGTCCAAAGTTTGCAGAGGTTAAGATATCAAGTGCATCAAGCACGAATACGAGCTGGGTTCCAAAGGGATCTAATGATCCAAGGCTCGTAATATCGACTGGAACGATGGATTCATAACCTGTCATGTCGATGATGATATTATAATCACCATCTGGAGTGATTTCCCATGCAGATACTGGTGAGATCGCCAGCAATGCTATGAAAAATAGTGATATGTACGATACAGTAGGGGGTATTGCTTTCATGGAGTATTCCTGATATCGATAAAGATACCATATAGTTTTTATTTTATTTTGTTAAAAAGTAAGCTGGATTAGATTGTCATGTGTGGAGGTTGTTCAGTTATCAATTGTCAGTTTTTAGAGTACGTTTTGACAATACTACGCACTGACCAGCCTGTCCGGCAGGCAGGTAACTATCCACTGACACCTGAGATAGTTACAAATCAATCACAAATAAGTGAATATAGGGACCATAAGAACGTGACAATAGAGGGAAGTAATGGCAGATGAGGTAACAACACAATATGTTTCAAAGATGAAGATTGTGTATCATCCGATTGCGGCTATGACGGTATGTTTCGTCAATGGATATTTTTTGACGATATGAGACCATATAACAGCTTTGGCAACGGTGCGGGTTAGGGGGTGGAGTATGAGCAAGAAGAAAACACCGAACGAACTGCGGATTCGCAACAGTACCGCCGAATTTCTGACATTTTCCTACCAAACAGGCGGCGATGGTGTTGAGGTTCGCGTTCAAGACGGTACGATATGGCTTTCACAAAAGAATACGGGGCAGTTGTTCGATACGTCATCGGACAATATCGGTTTGCATCTAAAAAACATCTTCTCCGATGGTGAACTTTCTAAGGATTCAGTTACCGAAGATTTCTCGGTAACTGCTTCTGACGGTAAAAACTATCGCGTCAAGCACTATAACCTCGATGCGATTATCGCTGTTGGGTATCGTGTTAACTCCAAGCGAGCTACGGCTTTTCGGCAGTGGGCGACAGGTGTGCTCCGCGATTACACGCTTAGAGGTTATGTGCTTGATAGGAAACGAATGGAAAACGGAGCATTTCTCGATGACGACTATTTTGAACGTCTGCTTGAGGAAATCCGCGAGATACGGTTGTCCGAGCGGCGGTTCTATCAGAAGATAACCGACATCTACGCCACCGCAATGGACTACGACAAGAACGCACCGTTGACGCGAGAGTTCTTCGCAAAAATTCAAAATAAAATGCACTACGCTGTTCACGGTCACACTGCCGCTGAGATTATTTACGAACGGGCTGACGCTGACAAGGAGCATATGGGTTTGACGAATTGGGCGAACAGCCCAAAAAGTAAAATCGTCAAGAGCGATGTGAGTATCGCAAAGAACTATCTTTTGGAGATCGAACTTGAAGATTTGGGTCGTATCGTCAACGCTTACCTCGACTTAGCTGAGAGCCGCGCAAAGCGGCGTGTCCCAATGACAATGGCTGATTGGGCGAATCGTCTTGACATTTTCCTGTCAGCCGACGATAGGGATGTTTTGCGCGATGCGGGCAAGATTACGATGGAGATAGCCAAAGAACACGCCGAGAGCGAGTTTGAGAAGTACCGCGTGATTCAAGACCGACTGTTCCAAAGCGATTTTGATCGCTTCGTGGAATTAGAGGAATATAATGGCAGATGAGATAACAACACAATATGTTTCAAAGATGAACATTACGTATCATCCGATTGGCATTGTTCATTCTAAACATACAGTATCTGATGATACTCCTATTCAAGCAGTTTTCGATAACTCACTCGGATCAATCGAGGTATTTGAAGAATATCAAGAGGGATTATTAGATATTGAAACATTTTCACACCTGATTTTATTATATCATTTTGATCGATCACAAGGCCCTGAACTCATTAGAAAGCCTTTTTTAGATGATAAAAATGATCGCGGAATATTTTCAATTCGGCACTTTAACCGTCCAAATCCTATTGGATTTTCAATTGTAAGGCTATTATCAGTTTCTAATCGTTATATCGAAATTGCTGAAGTTGACATCTTGGATGGAACACCCATTATTGACATCAAACCTTATGTGTATCAGTTTGATCATCGTGATGAAGTCATAAATGGGTGGGTGGACAAAACGCAGATTGGTCAGAATAAGGGAAAGAGTATAACGCCAAAATCACTTCGTGAAACGCCAAAATAAATAGATCTCCTAATTTTAGCACAGCATGGTTCCCACTTGGAGCTGTTGTTGAACAGCCACTCTTTCTCTTCAATTACCCAATGCACCGAAATTTCTATTTCATGAAGAATTACCTGCGCTTCGGATTGTTGGGACATTCATTGTTATTTTAGGAATTTTTGTGATTGTGCAGACATAAATCTCTGACATTGCAAAAGTTCCATTTCAGAGCAAGTCATTTTTATCGTCACTTTCACCGAAACATTGGTTCTGTGTAGTAAAAGTGATTAATGTGAGGCGCCAATTAATAAATATGCATATACCACTGCAGACTCTTAAAACGCACCCTGAACCATCGTCTGCTGCATTTTTTCGGGATCTGCGAGAGCTGTACACCAAAACGTGCACGTTTTGTGTAATTGCCACGATGGCAGAGGAAGATCTCTTTTCTGCATTTCTAACACCAACTTCGGCAAAAGAGGTTGAAAATGCACGTGGATTTTCTCCGGGAATGATGGAGTACATGTGTGATATCTGTGTACATGCCGGATTTTTGATGAAAAGCGGGGAAACATACCATATTACTCCGGCTGCACAGACATACCTGACTGCAGATTCTCTATATTCACAGTGCAGTTCCCTGCGAAGTATGGATTTACATCTGCAAAGACTCTGGTTTTCCCTGCGTGAGCGTCTGTATCATGGTCCGGATGTATTTGATCGTGCACAGTTTTTCCATGACAGCTCACTGCCTGCAATGGCGGCGAGTACGCTCTGTGGCAGAATACAAGATACGCTAAAAGAGATTATAAGTTTGCCTGAATTTCCACATTGGGAGCGTATCATTGATATTGGAGGAGGTCATGGATTATATGCGATTGCAGTAGCATCAGAAAACCCACATATAACTGCTATTGTACAGGATCTTCCTGGAGTAACACCTCTTGCTGAGGAAACGATCAAAGAGTATGGAATGGAACATCAGATCAAGACATTGCCTGGAAACTATCTGGAATGTGATCTTGGAGAACCTGAATCATATGATATGGTGTTTGCATCTTCTACTCCGGCAGGAACCATGGATGTCATGTCAGATAGAATTGCCGAGATCCTGAAACCAGGTGGATATTTCATCAATGTACAACCAAGTGAGGAAAGCACTGAGGATATCTTTTCACAACTTGAATGGATGCTTTGGACCTTTTCCGATGCAAGGGAATCAAAAACAACATGGAAGAAGGGAAAAGAATTTCCGGAGCCAGGATATCTTGCCCATCTAGAAAAACATGGAATCATTCTGAACAAGACAATTACTATTGCCGATCCATATCGGGAAGGATACACAGTAAAAATGCTTATTCTGAAGAAAAAGGAATAGAATTATGGATAAAAAGTACATCTGTTATTGCGGTCTTTACTGCGAAAACTGTGCAGTCAAGGCGAAGATTGCACCTACATCGAAATTATTGTATGAAGAAATGAAAAAAGCAGGATTTGAAGACGTAATACATTTCATTCCTGGTGGCGATGGATTTTGGCCGTTTTTAAAAGAGATGGCTGATGGTGGTGTCTGCATCTCATGTCAGGACGGAAGTGGGAATCCTGGTTGTGTCGTTAGAGCATGTGCGAAGGAAAAAGGCGTCGAAATATGCGCATTGTGTGAGAGTTACCCATGTGAGAAATTTGATGTTTTTTTTGAGGGGTACCCTGTACTGAAACACGACAATACATTACTCCGTGAGGAAGGTATGGATGCATGGGCAAAACTTCAAGACGAGCGTCGTGCAAGAGGATTTACATACACATAGGAGTTACGTAAAATTGGACGTTTGCAGGTCATAATATTTTATCAGAACAATTGTCAAGATAAGCGAAAATTAGGTTGAATTTATGGATAAAAAGTACATCTGTTATTGTGGTCTTTACTGCGAAAACTGTGCAGTGAAGGCGAAGATTACACCAGCATCTAAAGTATTGTACGAAGAAATGAAGAAAGCAGGGTTTGAAGACATAATACATTTGATTCCTGGAGGTGAAGGTTTTTGGCCATTTTTGAAAGGTATGGCTGATGATGGTATCTGCATCTCATGTCAGGACGGAGGTGGAGATCCTGGTTGTGTCATTAGAATATGTGCGAAGGAAAAAAACGTCGAAATATGTGCATTGTGCGACAGTTACCCATGTGAGAAATTAAATGCTGTTTTTGCGAATCAACCTTTACTGAAAGGTGATAATGCATTACTCCGTGAGGAAGGTATGGATGCATGGGCGAAACTTCAAGACGAGCGCCGTGCAAGAGGATTTACATATCAAGATGGAAAATAAACCAGTCAGGAAGGGAATGCGGAAAGATTATGCCCCTAAGGTGATTACCATCAAATCAAGTTTCTATTTAGCTGCCATCGCCAGCTTCATTGTAACCATAATCGGAAGTGCCGGATTCGCCATCTGATTGAAGTCGCACACGATATATAAATTTTTTAAC
>WRER01000029.1 GCA_009779205.1 Methanobacteriota archaeon
ATGTTACAACATTTCGATGTACTTTTGCTATGTCTGAATCATTGCTTCACGGCCTGCACGGCACCATAACTGTCCTGATACGTGCCATTATACAAAGCAGTATTGTTACGCACTTCGTGAAAAATGATCTGAACAATTCGCATACCTGACTCAAGCAAAATATCTTTTTCACCACAATTCACTAAACAGAGTGTTAAATTTCCCCGAAAGCCAGGGTCAACAAAGCCTGCTCCGATCAGAATACCCTGACGTCCGAGTGTAGATCGACACATCAGTGTTGCTGCAAGATCATGCGGCAATTCAACCCATTCTGCGCTTGAAACAAGAGTAACAGCCCCGGATGGAAGTATGGTATCAGTTGCACATGTCAAATCATATGATGAGGGTTGCTGGCTTTCTGACTGATATGGAGAGATAATGATCTGACCCTGTGATTCAGGCATCTCTAATCTTTTTTTAATCTCATAAGCAGAAAGTATCATTCTCAATTATTGAAAGGAAAACTATTAATGAATTTTTGTACAACGTTATAGGGCAGGATCCATAGGGTAGCGGATATCCTACCGGGCTTCGAACCCGGTGACGTGGGTTCGATTCCCGCTGGATCCGTATCTTTTTTGTACTTATTCACTCGTCAAAGTTAGAATGCATATTGTTCGCAGTTTCCACATTTCAGTTGTCAGGAGGTATCAGTGGGCAGTATTTCAAAACCTACTCTGAAAACTGAGCAGCTACAAAACCTGCTCTGAAAACCGACCACTGAGCAGTTACAAAAGTAAAAACTGGGAAATAATATTGGTTCAAATTGTGTATTAGGCACATCTGGCAATGATTTCAAAAAAATGCCAGGAAAATCATCCTCTCGCCCATTTAGACGGATACCACTTCTGAAACCACACAGTAAAAACGCCCATTATTACGGGAGACACCGAGTTGATGAGTCCGACATAAGGCGAGACGGCGGTCGTCATAAGCCAATACGTCCAAAATGATGTCACCAGAAACAAAACTCCCCAGCAAGCCGTCAGGATACGGTTGGTACGCATGAATAACGGATTATCCAAGGCTTTGTCACCACCATAACTATTCTGTGAATAGTACGCAGTCAGCGGAATTTTATAAAAAGTGGTAATGAACCACATCAACCCAAATAATCCGTAACTAAGTGGAACGACTAAGCGCAAATCCGCCCCGACAAGCGCCAAAAGCGATATCATCGCAACCATGAATATGCTTATGTGCTCAAACAATGTTGGCTTGCATATCAGCCAAATCAGCGGAATAGTCGCAGATGTGAGTATACCCAAAATTCCGCCGATAAATGGATCGATTGCCAGCGCAATCCAGATAACCATCCACGGCGCAAGCAGCACTGCCATGTTGGTTTTGAGATTTTTTGCTTGATCTTTTAGCCTTGGGGTGGATTTTGTAACTCCGAAGAGTTCATCCCAACGCAGCATCAGATTAAAATCACCTAAAACGCGATATTTTTTTTCAAACAGCGCGTCTTGCCCTGAAATCTCGCCCCGCGCAATAGCTCTCCATACAGCATATGAAGTTTCAATGCGTGTGGTATATGGCATGAAATTCTCGCGGATAACGCTGTGTCCGCTTTGTTGACACACAATTTGGTACACCTTGTCAATATCGGTGTACGCAAACTCAATGACGCGTTCCTTACCGTCGGGACGGTATAACGCTGCCATTTGCTTTGTGAAGCCAAAGCCATCGTCACTCCTGGCAACCTCTCCGGTTTCAAAAACTTCCCAAGACGCATCGGCCATTTTTTCAAACACGTCGCGGGGATAGAGCGGCTCCGCAAGTTCTCTTTGCGTTTCTGGCATTACTTCGCCTGTAGCAAATTCCACACCGGCACGTCTGACAATTTCAAGGTAGGCATCTGTACGGTTTCTTAACTCGGAAACGCGAAATAGTTCCCCCTGTCCACAAAAGATTTTCGTGTAATTCCCGACGCCGTATATATGGTCGAACATTGCCGTCACGCCATCATAATTGCCCTCACTCGTCCAAAACCCGCACGTTGATATGACAATATGCCGTTGCCGCGACAAATCATAACGCGGCGGGTGCCCGCCACTACTGTTTTTATCCGACATAAACGGCAGAGCCAGTGGTAATTGGCGATCTATGAGGTTTTTAAGCGCACCAGGAATGGAAAAATAATACAATGGAAAACTCCAAACAATTACATCGGCAGCAATGATTTTTTGTAAAACCTCGGACATTTTGTCATTTATGACGCACTGACCAGGTTGTTTATTCCAACACGCAAAACAACCTAAACATGGCCTGATGCCAAGTTTCGCGGCATTGATTATCTCTGCGTCATAGCCTGCCCCATCCAAAAACGCTCTCGTAAGCCTCATCGAATTGCTGCTTTCTGCTTTTGGACTGCCATTGATTACAAGTATGTTCATTTTTTCCTCAAACATTTTGAAAATATAAACTACCGACCTTTTATGCACCACTCTTTGATATGCGGCTAATACTTCACTTTATCGCATAGAACTTACGCAAAATTGCACGTTTGTAGGTCATAATACCTTATTAAGTCACTTCAATTACTTATTTTAAGTTGACAAAAGTTTAAGCCATGTTGATTTTAGCGTAACTCCTATCGCATTAATCTTCCCGGATCAAAGGCTATAGTTCGACAATAAAAGAATGGACACATGGATTCGAAACGATGAAAAGCGTAACACAGAGCCTATGAAAATAGGTACTGAGTGTTTTTCATTCGCCTCGACGCTTGGGAAATCACTGCTCAGCACTATCCCGCACCCCGGCTTATGACTTTCATTATCCCTGTTCCATGATACCCCAGCCAGCATTACATCCGCAGCCTTGAGAAAGCCTGTCATGTTTGAACTTGAATTACTGTGCACAGTTTACAACCCACCTGTCTCTCCTGATGTCCATTGAATTATTTCAATACGTATGAATGACAACAAATAATTATGGTACCTGGGTTTCTATCACAGTTTTTTTCATCAGCACCGTCCCCTCATATTGTTATGAGTCCACCGCCACCACGGGTCATGAGTGGCCCTGGCCAGCAAAAATATGAATATGACACTGTGCCTTACTTCATCGTAGCATCTGTTGAAATGGGAAATACAACTACAAAATGCATTTTAGCAGGTGTAAATCTTGAAACAGGCCGTTCATATATTATCAATAAAACGGTTTGCATGAGCCGGGACGTTCGTCCTCCACATCCTGGCGAAACCGTATTTGGAAAAACATTGGATGGGACAGAACTTACACGTGAGTCAGTCACAGAACTGGTTCGCGATAATATCATTACCTGTCATAAAGAAGCAGGACTTGAAATCAAGAAAGACCTTGACTTTGTTGTGCGCAGTACTGGTGTTGTTGCTGCAATGGACTCTCCTGACCAGGTTGGAGATTTTATCATTGCACTTGCCAATGGATGTTTGGATGCCAGCGTGCCTCCCGGAAAAATGACTCCCCCCATGTCGAAGGAAAATCAATCTAAAAAGCTTCAAAAATTTTCCTTTGCAGATAAAGTAAACTTTTCAGGAGCCGTTGCTGGTGTCGTTCCACCAAAAGGAACCACAGGTGTTGAGATGGTTGCCAATGAGATGGAAGGAGAATTGGCAATGGCCGGAATTAAAGAAGGCGCAAAGTGGACACCGGTTGACTTCAGAAATCCTTGCGTCTCTATTGACTTTGGAACCACACTGGATGGACGAATAACCTCTCCGGTCGAGGCCGGCAGCCCAAGTCCATTTTCCGATACAGTTGGAAACTTCTGTGGTCTCGCTGGGGCAATTCCTGATGCCATCGTGCGAGGAACAGGTCTTGTAAGAGAGCGAACAGGTACTGCACTTGACCTTTTTACTGATGCATGTGTAATCGGCGGGAAATGTAAATCTAAAAAGCCATCAGCAGCCGTAAAAGATTATGTGGAGCAATGTCATGCCTTAATCAGTGTAGAGATCGTTCCTTCATCACGAAGTCGCTATGGTCGGGTTCCAGTACATGCTGATATTGCTGCACAATCTGGAGTTGCCATGGTTGGGATTGATGCTGGAGAAAATGGCAGCAATCTTGATGAACTTGGAAAACTTGGAAAAGAAATATACACAAAACATGGAAAGAAGGCATTGGCAGAGGTAATTGACAGGGTATGTGCTCAAATGGCACTTCGCCTTATTGATGTAACACGGGAACAGGGACTTATCTTTCCAGACACCACTATTGGTTTCACAGGAAGAGCTGCAATCTCTGGTCTGAAGCCATGTTATATACTCGAAGGTATTACTGAACGGCAAATCTTTGAAGACCCTCAAAGTCGTCTTGTTTTTGTAGATGATGGGCTTGCACGCGGTGCTGCATTGATGGGACGCTGCATGAATTCGCTTGGAAAGCCAAATCATCCAATAGGTGGACAACATAACGGAAAATGTATCCTTTCAGAGAGAATGAAAATTGGTCGTTAGTGCTAAAAATGAATAGGACAATGTACGTAACAGCTTAAATTCAAGAGTGTGAATGTGCCATGCAAGAAACAGAATATTTTGACTTGATATTTCCTCCCGGAACACCACAGACGGTAATCAGAGATATTATCAATACATTTGATGTTGAACTCGTTGATAGAGCAGAAAAACTGACTTTTGCAAATATGGATGGCGATGTCAGAAACTTAATTGCAGCACGAGGTACACAAGCCGAGATGATACGTGTAGAGGCATTTTACAAAGAAAAAATGCAGGAATTCTTACAAGAATCCTCATCTTCTCCAGATCAAACAAGCTCCTAGACAGGCTAAGACAGCAATCCCAAACCACGATGGCGAGCGTGGGGTGCTCTGTGGCTCTGCCGGTGACGCAAGGACTTCACTTGGTTCTGCCTCATTCACAAATGAGGTGGGTGCAGCAGATGCTCCGATTCCATCTGTCACTGATGGACTTGGAGAGATCTCAGTTGCGGAACTAGGTGCCATTTCATTGCGTACAGCGCTCTCGTCTCCGTGTGTGTTCTGTGTACTATCTGTGCAATATCCAAGCATTATGAACTCACTTTCTACGAATTCCTTTCCAATGATGGATGCCTGCACGAGATACATTCCAGGCTGCCATCCTGCTGTATTTGCAGACATCTCCCAGTAGTTCAGTCCTGTTCCTTCCTGAACTTCAACTGTTGCGGCTGCACCGCCAAGACTCTGAGGTCCGGTCTTACTTGTTGGAGCGAAGTCAACAGGAGAGATCTCTACAATAATTCGGTTGTCTGTGTTGTAATTCGTTGTTCCCTGTATACTGATCTTTGCAGGAATGCATGCATCTGCTATATGTAATGCAGATACTGAGCTTGCAGAGCATAGTACAGCAGCGAGCACCATACAGAATAGCGTATAATGTGATATTGATGGCATGTGTAGTTCATGGTCTGCTTTTCAGCCATAAAAATCATTGACCTCTATTGCCTCACCTCACCATATCTTCATCCGGAATTATACTCGTCTTACACCCACTCTTCCTTCTTCTGTATGGAGTACAAAGCCAAGTTGGTTCAGGTATGCAGCTGTGTTACGCTTTGTATGAATGAGAATCTCCACGAGATCATCAGGTTCATCAATGTCTGTTGAAAGCCTAAAGCTATCCATGATCTCAATAGAATACCCTTGCTCCTCTGCCCAGGTGATATGTTTCATAAAACTGGATCCATAGTATTGTGCTCTAAATGCCGAACCATCTCGGATATAGATAGCGTTTGTTCCTCCTCCCGTTCCAGGCACTATGCCAAACTCAGCAGGAGTGTCCATCAACCGAATAACGCTTTTTTTATCACAAAGTGCGAGATCCGCCATTATGATACCGAATGCCCCGTTTTGTTCTTTGCGAAAGGCATCCAGAGCTTCATTTAATCCCATATTCAAAACAATCGTTCTCACGCGAACATCTATCTCAGAGACTTCATCTGTTGTGAGAAGAACCGGCGCACAGCCTGCATCTATAACAGTCTCAATAACATCAAAAAGCATGGCACGCGCAAATCCTTCCCGTTCCTCCATGCTCATAATAGTTGCCAAGCGTTTCTTTGGATCTATTGGGCGAAATGGAATGGCAATAGGAAGAGTCATTACAGTACCAACGAAGTCATGTATTCCATTATTTTTATCGTTAAAATGAACAGTTTAAATAAAAAAAAATATGATGTTTATATCTAGTTACCACATATCTGCTTCGCGCTTGGCAGCCAGTTCCTCGGCTTCGTCATTTTTGCCAAGTGCTCGCAAACATTCCACCTTTGTTTCCCATACTGCCATATGGTTTGGTTCGATTCTGATTACCCTATCACAGCATTTTATGGCGTCTTCGTGCTTTTTCATCCCTATGAAGGCATTAGCAAGTTCAAACCAGGCATCATAATCTTCAGGATCAATCTTTATAATTGATTTAAAGGTCCCTCCTGCATCTTCAAATGCACGGAGCTTTAACAAGCTTACTCCTTTATTAAAGAGTGAATTGACGTCATGAGGGTTTTCAGCTAAGATCTTATCGAAACACGCAACAGCTTCAGCATGGCGATCGATCTCCCCCAGACATGAACCTTTGTGACTCAGTGCCATGACATTATTTGGTTCCAGCTCGAGGGCCTGATCAAAATAAGGAATTGCTTTGCTGTATCTTCCCATAAACAGATAGTTGATTCCATTATAAAGCATCGTAACTGGATTTTTATCGTCATATTGCAATGATTTCTCAAATGCATCAACTGCATCCTGATAGCGGATCATGTGCATCAATGCAATTCCACGCTGAAAGTGGTAAATTGCTTCCATTGGTTCCAATGAAATGGCCTTGTCCAAGTGAGTTAGTGCTTCTTCAAAATGCTGATTTTCAATACACGAAAGACCTGCCTGATAATACTGCAAGGCCTTTTTTTGATGTTCGTCCCCACTCATGAGTTGTACCTTGTCTATACTTTACCTTGGATACTAGTAAGTTTATTCATCCACACATCAATGGAAAAAGAGGAAGCACAAATGATTGATAGGGTAGCAGATCTGATCATGGTCATTAGAACTCCCCATCCTGTTCAAAACTTCGTTTAAATCTCAATGCAAGTTCAGCTTTATAGAGTTCTTTTCCAAGATATGCTGCATGATCGAGACGAGATACCCATCCACATGCATCTATTGTTCGAAACAAGTCATGCCAGTGTAATCCTGATATGGCAACTCCCTGCCTTTCAACCCATATTTTTCCGTCTGCAATGCCGATGCGAAAATTTCCTTTGGGATCATAGATGAGATGAGTCGATGAATTGAGTTCTCTGATTTCATCATATATCAGAGGGGGTTCTCTTCGTGCGCGTTTTTCTTTTATTACAAGCAGATCGAGTCCGAGATCCTTTGGATATGGCTTTGTACCTAAAAGAGCCATCATCTCTGTTGCGCGACGC
>WRER01000030.1 GCA_009779205.1 Methanobacteriota archaeon
GGCAATGCTGGAGTTAACATCCTGCCACCCGGCTCCAAAGATACCAACTTCCTGATAATCACGGGTAAACTCAATATGCTGTCGCACGTTGGTGAGAGCATTATTCATAGCCTTAAGCAGATGTTGCTTTGAAGGATCGTCACAAATTTCTTCAGAAATAACGTCAATCATGGAAAACAGCACAGTGAGCTGATTTAATACATCATGTCGCGTTATCTGAGAGAGAACAGTTAGTTTGCGGTGTGCCTCTTTAATGCTCTTCTCATACTGTTTACGTTCAGTAATATCTTTTGCGATTCCTTCACACCCTACAAACACACCATCCACATATATTGGATTGGAACTGGCGATGCATTCAAGCACAGTTCCATTACGAATTTTTAGTTTCAATAGAAGATTAGAGATGGGTTCATATTTGCTCCTGTCAAGTATCGGTCCAACTTCTTCCCATCCTTCTAAAAAGTCAGAGATGGGATGACCAATGAGATCATCCAGTGAATCGTACCCAAGCATTGTGACAGCACTGTTACTTATCAGGCGAATGATATAGTTTTCATCGTACTGGAAGTAGATATCAAGAATGCTCTCAATGATTCTACGATATTTCTCTTCACTCTTTTTCAGCACTGCTTCTTGTTCCCAAAGCAAAGAGAATTGTCGTGTAAGCTCCTCTCCAGCGATATGCAATTTTTCATTTTGTGTTTCAAGAGTAGAATATGCATCATTGAGACTTTGTTCCCTTTGAACACGTTCGGTGACATCAATGAGTTCCCAGATTCTGCCATGGTGTACCCCATTTTGGTCAATAAGAGGAGTGGAGCGTCGTTCCAGCGCAGTTCCATCAGCTAAAGTGATCTCATCATGCAAAGAGTAGTTTTCATCATGTGTGACTCTCTCCATGAGGGTGCGTTGTGCATCGCCATCACTGAGTAATGCAATTTGAGGAGATCGTGTAATACGTTCTAAAAGATAGCCCCAAACTGGATTTTGTTCTAACTCCTCTCTTGAAAGATTCCATTGATCAAGGAATTTCTGATTGAAAGATACTACCTTCTTGTTTTCATCAAGGACACACAAACCACCCGCAAGATGTTCCTGAAGTGCGGTTAAGATGCTGTTCTGATGGATTAGCTCGGCTTGAGCACTTTCTAATTCCAAATTTTTGGATTCTGCATAGATATACACTTCCATGAGTTTTTGCTCTCCCTGAACAATGGTATCCAGCGTTTTCTGCAGCTCTGATACCATGTGATCAAATGCCGTTCCAAGCTTGGCAATTTCATCAAATCCGTCAGAATTCACTCTTCTGCTCAGATCTCCGCCTGCAATCTCCTGAGCTACTGCTGTTAATTCATTGATCGGACGAGTAATTGCTTTTACAGCCATTACAAGCAGTAAAAGGCCACAAAGAGAAGTGATGATTCCAGTAATAATTAAAAAAAACAATAATGTAAATGCACTTTCTGATAGAATAGATTTAGGAATAATGACAAGGATTGACCAGTATTCATCAGGATTTCCAATTAAAACCGGCTTGATCACCCCAATATAATTACCAATGGTAAAAGAATCTTTGTCTTTTTGGTGAAGCTGTGCCATGAATTCACTTGCTGAAACACCAAACTCAGATGCAAGGCTTTCAAGCGTTTCTCCAGCAAGGTCTCTTTTGTCAGTGACTCCAATGACGGTTCCATCGTTTGCGACTAAAACCATCGTTGCTCTTCCATCGTATATATCGATGTCGTCAACTATCCGACTGAGTCCTTCTACAGTAAAATCAATACCAACAACTCCCTTAAATATTCCATCTTCCAGTATTGGTACTGAAATCGATGCCATATATACAGGAGGGTCCAGAAAAACTTCTAAATAAGGATCACTTAATGTCGGTTGTTTTGTTTCTTTGGGAATGACATAATAATCATTGGCATACTCATTTGTGACATCATCATATCCTTCTTCAAATGCGGTAAATAGCGGGATCCAATCATCGTCACGTACCCAGTAGAGGTCGACCCTTCCTGATTGAGCGTATGGAGCAACATTTTGATACTGACTGTCAAGCCCATCATAGGCATCTTCCTCCCACATAGTATAAATTCCAAAAAAAGTGGGATTGTCTTCGAGAATTTTCTCCATACTTGAGGGTAGTTGCTCTCTTGGAAGAGGGTTATCACTCTGATGTTGACCTGCAAGAACCGATGCAAATGCTTCAGCAGTCTTCATTGAGCTGATCAGTATGGCAGAGACTCGTTCGGTCTGGTATCTTGCCGTAAGATCTAATTCTTTCCAACCTGCTTCAATGGAGGAGTTGTACGTTTGGATTGCTGCAAAAGAAATGATTGCTGCAGCAACGAGGATAAGCGCACATGATCCGACAAGAACTAATTTTTTGGGAAGTGGCAGACGTTTGTAAAGAGTAAACATATTAGGCCCCTTGGAAAGATATTTATATTCGAGATTGGAGGGTTTGTCCCCTTATTTGAAAAAAATGGTTTGGATATCCAGAGGAAACGTACATAATGTAGTAATGTACGTGTTTCAAAATAAAAGTTTTGTCAGATACCTTTCTTAATCTACATGTGATAATTTTTAGTACCTGTCATTTATGGAACTATTGTGTAAATAGCTATGTGCTCTTCTGATGCAGCTGCAACTTCACGCATATTCTGACATTACAATGTTTGTCACTCATAAACCGGAAACAACTACTCAATTACCTTGCCACAGAACCATACCCATAAATCTTTTTTTCGCACACGTATACACAGCGTGAAGTATATTATCCTTGGCGGAGGACTTGCTGGAATCACTACTGCCCGCCTTTTACACGAACACGGACACACTGCTCTCGTGCTTGAGGCAGAAGCACAGCCAGGAGGATTATGCCGATCATATACAAAAGACGGATTTACCTTCGACCTTGGCGGTTCTCACATCATTTTCTCACGAAACCAGGATGTGCTTTCATTTATGCACCACATGCTTGCAGACAATCGGAACGAACGTGTTCGGAGTACTAAAATATACTACAAAGATAGATACATCAAATACCCTTTTGAAAACGGACTCAATGAACTCCCAAAAGAAGACTGTTACTTCTGCCTGACCGAATTTATCAAGATTTTGCTCGCTGATGCTTCAAGCAGCACCAAAACAGAACCAAAAAACTTCCAGGAATGGATCTACCAGACCTTTGGCGCTGGCATTGCTGAGTGCTACTTACAACCCTACAATGAAAAAATCTGGAAGCATCCACTCACAGATATTTCCACGCACTGGGTTCAAGGACGTGTTCCTCGCCCACCTGTTGAAGATATCATAAAATCTGCTGTTGGAATCGAAACCGAAGGCTACACTCATCAATCTCTTTTCAGTTACCCAACAGTCGGCGGAATCGAAGCACTCATTCATGCCATTGCTCACCCGATCAAAGAACAGATCATCTGCAATGCACTCGCAACAGCCATCCAAAAAACAGAGACTGGGTGGACTGTCACCGCAGGAGGAAAAACATATACTGGTGATCACCTCATCAGCACCATACCCCTGCAAAATCTCGCATCCTGCATAGATGATCTTCCTGAGACAACCAGTAATGCGATTGATTCCCTCTGCTACAACTCAGTCGCATGTATTGGTATTGGTATCAAAGGCACCGTCCCACCCTATTCATGGGCATACATTCCTGATGCAATGATCTCAAATACACATCGTATCTCGTTTCCATCAAATTTCTCACCAAACTGTGCCCCGAAAGGGCATTCATCCATCCTTGCTGAGATAACCTACAAGCCAGGAACTGCTGATGAACCCAAAAATGATGCTGCATATGTCGAAACTCTCATCAAAAGTCTCATTAATATCGGTCTTTTCAATAGGGAAGATATTGTCACAACTGCATTCATGAAAAATAAATTCGGATATGTTGTGTATGACTGTGCCTATGAGAAAAACATCTCAGTCATTCGCAGACACTTCGACGAGACAGGCATCACCCTCCTTGGCAGGTTCTCAGAATTTGAATACTACAATATGGATGATGTCATCTCATCCGTTATGACCTACGTGAACACAACATTCAATCGATTATCATGAGTGAAGCATCTGCGCCAATTCGGACAGCGAACATATTGAACCCCACTGTGAATTTCATAGTAGAAGACATGTTCTACTTCAAGTACATTGGATGTGCGACAGCTGCAAAAGCACTTCACCGTGAGATCAATAAGAATGGAACATGGAATGCCACGTGGAACGAACAAAACACTGCTTTGATCTCACATTATCATACATTCGGACCACTCGCCCTGTATGCACGTTATCAGAGCACAGGAATCAACATCCTCACTGCACACTCAACACCCAGAGTGAATATCGGAAATATCGCAGGAACTGACCTGATCAACCAGGTATATCCCTATATCTACAAACAATTCGATCATATCATCACTATCTCACAGGCATGTGAAGATGAGATTAAAACCATCCTCCCTGATGTTCCGGTAACTCGCATTCCAAATGGTATCGATCGTCAGAAATATATGCGAAATAAAGAAGCAAGAGCATTATTTCGAGAAGCATACGGGATCGCAGAAGATGATACCCTTGTCTTAAGTGTTGGCCAGATTAGTCCCCGAAAAGGAGTATATGACTTCCTTGAGGTTGCCAAACGATGTCCAGATAAAAAATTTGTATGGGTTGGTGGATTTCCATATAGCATCCTCTCGACAGACTTTCTGTCGATGAAGCTTGCACTGGGGAGGGCTGCGGAAAATGTCATATTTACAGACTTCATTCCAGACATTGTTCATGCATACTCAGGTGCAGACATCTTTTTCATGCCTTCATACGCAGAAACCTTCGGACTCGTTGTGCTTGAGGCTCTCGCATGTGAATTGCCAGTCGTAGCCAGAAATCTCACAGAATTCAAAGAGATTTACGGATCATCACTCTCACTCTTCTGTAATATCGAAGAAGCATGTAATGCCATATCAGATGAAAAAGCATTATCAATACTGCAATCTTCTGCCAGAGATGCAACAAGTCCATATGATATTGTTGACGTTGCAAAACAAACAACAGAACTCTATACTGAATTACTTGAAACAAGAAGGTAAGATAGTCCCCCAATCTAATGTGAAACCATGATATCTGTAATAATACCTGCATATAACGAAGCACAAAACATCAGAGACTGCCTCATTTCCTTAAGCAGCCAGACGCTTCCCCGAGAATCCTATGAGATTATCGTCGTTGATGGAGGTTCTGCTGATAATACCATCGAAATTGCCAAAGAATACGCAGATTTTGTCTTTATTCAAGAAAGTCCAAAGGTTGGCGGAGCCCGGAATGACGGCATTGTACGGGCGAAATATGACATCGTTGCAACAACTGATGCAGATATCGTTCTGCCTCCTCACTGGCTTGAACGTATTCAATCCCTCTTTGATGATCCTGGCGTTGTTCAAGTATTCGGGCCGGTAACACCAAAGGAGGGTGGCATCTTAAATAGATTCTATTTAAGTCTTGCAAATAATTTTGCACGAATTGGGTATTACACAAAACTATTTTACTTTACACTTGGATGCAACACTGCATTTCGGAAAGATGCATTCATAGAAGCTGGAATGTATCACACTGTCGATGCAGGAGATGATCTTGAAATTCCCCGTCGTATGATTGCATATGGAAAAATCATGTTTTGCGAAAAGCTGAAAGTTAAATTTTCCATGCGCAGATATACCCAGTTTGGAGCATTACGATCAGTGTATGAGTGGATGTACATTGTGTATCGCGGAGGAGATAGCCACGAGTACCAATATGCAAAGCGTAATTATCGATAAGAACTACTATATATTGTTGAATTAGAGATAGATAGGAGAGTAGTATGCCAGGCACAAGCGGGAAGGGAAGAGAGATTCTGATTGTTGAAGATGATCCAATTATTGCAAGTCTGATCAAGACCTTTTTAAAGCAGAAAGACTATTCTGTCGTTAACATGGTTGACTCAGGTGAAGATGCCCTATATGCAGCTGTGACATCTTTTCCAGATGTTATCTTAATGGACATTAATCTCTTTGGAAGGATAGATGGCATCACTGCAACCCGCCTGATTACTGCAATGCTTAAGGTGCCTGTGTTATTTGTATCTGCACAAGACGATGATGCGACATTTTCCCGTGCCGCAGTTGCTGAACCCGCTGGTTTCATTATTAAACCGTTTACCGCAAAAGATCTCTATTCAAATATTGAGATCGCAGTGCGTAATAATGAGATCGTAAAGAGTGGCAAAAACTATGATCCAGGTCCTTTCAAAAGATTGCTGCGAAATTCACTCTCGGCTCTTGATGCCTATTTCATTCTGGATCAACAAGGAAGAATTTTATTTTTAAATCCATATGCTGAGAAGCTCCTTGGAACTGATCGCTATAAACCAATTATGATCTCGATCAGTCGGTACATGTCATTTCGTGATACACGTAGTAATGAGCTGTGTACGGATACGTTTAAATATCTCATTCGTGAAGCGGCAACGCTGGGTGCAAGACATTATTACGGCCTTGTCATGGCAGATGGATCACTGCGTCAGATGTCCGTATCTGCCAGTACCATTCACAACAACACTGACGAAACTATTGGATATCTGGTACGTATCCACAGATTGACAGCAAGTGAGATAATAAAGTAAACAAACGAATGTGAGATACACAATTACCAGAACCGATGTGTTCTGATGTAATTTCTTTCTGCGGTTAGAATTTCTTTATATAATGCATCTCCATCATACTGTTTTGCCAAAATTCGCGATGCAGTGTCAGGCCCGACACCTTTTGCTGCAAGTACTATCATCGCTTTTTTTCCAGACGATAAAACGATGCTTGCATTCATCATAAGGCGCCTCTCAATTGCCTTTTCCTCACTCGTTTTTTCTTTTTTGCGAAGAATGGAGAGATTTTCAACCTCATAGGGCTTGATTGCAGCAATGAGTCTTGCCTGACACTTTGGGCAGATCGGTTGATCCGGAGCTCGTTCTATGGTCGTTCTTGTCTGCCATTTCTTGCAGTACATACAGGCAAGAATTATCTCCTGAGACATGAGCCGGTGCTTGAGTGTTGCAATAATAGCCTGATCTGCTGTTGGAGGAGGTACCTGATCTCGTGATGAAAAGAGTCCGGCAGCACCGATCATGCTTGGGGGTCCCTGTACAATGCCGATCTCTTCACCCTGTACTTTTGAAAAGATCTCCTCTGCATGCAGAATGTCCATGTATCGTGAGAACAATTCACGATATGTTTCATCCTGGATTGCAGGCA
>WRER01000031.1 GCA_009779205.1 Methanobacteriota archaeon
AGATGGTTCACCGTCACCTCAAACGCTGCACGGGAGAGCACACTCTCCTTCTCACCAGCAATACCATGACGTCCGATCTGCTTGACTTCACCTTCCATACACATTGTATCAGCAACAAGCATAATGTGACGCACATCAACAGCGATACCCTGTTCACTCAATGTTGCAAGTGCTTCATTTATGATAGCATTCCTGGCAGCCTCAATTCCGAGCACATGCGAGATTTCATTAATATTATTTGTACGAGTACGGGTCGTGTCAACACCAGGAATCGCGAATACATCTTTCAGATTTGATCCTTCCGTGTAGAGAATATACTCTCCAGCCTCTTTTCTGACCACAACACGCTCAATCGCATCAATACCCTGCACAATAACATTTCTAACATGCTCTTTCAGCTGGAACAGGTTCTGATAGCTACCTCGATCTTTGGGCATAAAGATAAGGATTGCATCCTCTTCATGTGCTTCAAACTCAAAGTCACGATAATGGCGGCGTTCTCTTATTTTACGGGGTGCGATCTCTAAAATCTCCTGAGGAGTGATTTTTCGCTTCTCACACACTCCTTTATTCAAGCGAACAACGATCTGCATATGAGCCATATCGGTCTCGATATCGCCGAACTCCTGCAATGGTGCGGCTTCAATACGCCAGGAAACGAGACGAGCCTTATCTCGATTACTGCTATAATCACTCTTCAAATAGATCGTCATCGTTGGCGTTGACGGCTCCTTCCTCGCATCCATGATCTCAATCAGGCGAGGAAGACCCAGAGTAACGTTAATCTCAGCCACACCTGCATAGTGAAACGTTCGCATCGTCATTTGCGTACCTGGTTCTCCAATCGACTGCGCAGCAATGATTCCGACAGCCTCACAGGGTTCGATGCGGGTATGGGCATATTCACGTGCCATCTGACGAAGAATCCGCTGATATGCCTCATCTGAAATAATGCGTGAGGAATCTTCAAGTCCGGCTTCCTCACGATTTAAAATCATCTTTGTAAGCGTCGTATTTGTCCGGTGTGGCAAATTTTCACGAATTAAAGAGAAAATACGAACATTAAGCCGATCTGCAACGACTTCATCAGCCCCAAGCTTCAGGAAGAGAACTTCATGATCCCGAATCAAAGCTCTCACCTTATCCTGCTGTTCCCGCTCCAACCCTTCAAACTGATTCACATCCAACCAGTCAGGAAGTTTTTGTTCAGCCTCTGGAGTATCATGAATCGCAACTTCACCTTCTGGTACCATATCCTCAGGAAGTGGAAAATACTCAGACAGCCACGCCGAAAAGGTGCGGTTACGCACATGTTCCGTCAGGAAAATCTTCATTTGCTTTGCAGTCAGACGAAAAGGCGGATCTTGATTGCGTTTTGTCTCCCTGATCTTTTCCTTGAGAAGTTTTTCGATATGTGCAGGAAACTCAGGCAGATTCTCAGTCAGAGGTTCTGCTGCGAAATATTCACGAAGTTCCAAGTACTTTCGCTCAAGCGTTGAGAGTTTTGCACGCCGAACTGACATCGGCTCCACAAAAACTCGCTCCTCTTCGTCATCATCATCTTCATGGAGTGAAATTGCCCGAAACTGCTCTTCAAGCCAATTGTAAAAGTTCCCGGACTCAATCAGCTCATCCATATGAGCTTTAAACCCTTCGTCATCGAGAATAAAGTCAGGATCTTCAATCTGTTGCAGATTTTCGACAGTTTCCAGCAAAACTTCACGAATTGAATCTGGAAGATCTTCCGGATACTTCTTTTTGACAACGTTCTCTTCAAAATACGTAAGCACATCTCTGGCAGCAGAGGGAGCTATAGAGAATATTTTATCCATTAAACCTCCTCCTTGAGCACATTTTCAACGATACCTTCGACATCCACCGGCTCACCAAAACTACCTTTCATAGGATCTGTTGAGTCCTCTCCATATTCAAACTGAATAATACGACCTCCAGTTGTCCGAACTGAACCATCATAATCAACTTTCAAATCCTGGAGTGCATTAATCATACGTCGCTGGAGATATCCACTCTGACTCGTACGAACTGCAGTATCCACAAGACCTTCACGCCCACCAATAGCATGGAAGAAGAATTCAGTCGGTGTAAGACCAGATTTGTAGCTATTTACAACAAATCCATGGGAATCTGCACCACGATCCCCTTTCAGGAAGTGAGGAAGAGTTCTATCCTCATATCCTCGCATAATACGTTCACCACGCACCGCCTGCTGTCCTACACAACCTGCCATCTGCGTAATGTTGAGCATCGAACCTCTCGCTCCAGACACAGCCATAACAACTGCACTGTTTGACAGACCGAGGCGCCCTCCCGCAATCTCTCCTGTACGGTCACGAGCACGTCCAAGGACCTGCATAATCTGCATTTCAAGCGTTTCCTCAGGTGTTCTGCCTGGCATTGGCTCAAGCTGCCCATCCTCAAAGATCTGAATACGACGTTCAACATCTTCTTTTGCTTTCTGAAGCACGTCTAAGACGCTGCCATAATCGCTGGATGAGAGATCCTCGTCATCGATAGCAAATGTAAAGCCATCATGCATGATGCTTCGAATCGAAAGGCGAGTTACATCATCGATGAAGCTTGCAGCCCGTGCCTGACCGTATTGCCGAATGATACGATGCAGAATTGTTCCATCAAACGCACCAACTGCTTTCTTATCGATCGTTCCACACTGAAGCTGGCCATCAACGATCTTAGCATAGGCATCACGGTCGCACCCTTCACGCAGACATTCATCACAACCATTACAAGATGATGCTCTAAACACCATATTCAGATCAGGGGGAAGAATTTGCGAAAAAACCTGTTTATTAGACCAATATAGTGTATCATTCTCAACCTTTCCGGGCTCACCCATATGATCAACTATGTTATTATTGCGAAACAGCTCAACAACCTCATCTTTGGTAAACCATCGAACGGTATGAGTCAGAAGGAAGATACCTGAGATATGATCATGAATTCCTCCGATAATCGGACCTCCGAAACGGGGAGATAAAATGTTTTCCTGCACACTTGCAAGGAGTGCTGCTTCCACTCTGGCATCTTCATTTTGTGGGATGTGTAAGTTCATTTCATCCCCATCAAAATCTGCGTTATATGGTGGGCAGACTGCCGGATTCAAGCGAAATGTCTTTCCATCCATAAGCCGCACCCAGTGTGCCATAATAGACATACGGTGCAGAGACGGCTGTCGATTGAATAGTACAATATCTCCATCGCGTAAGTGCCGCTCGACAATCCAACCCGGTTCTATCTGATCTGCGATCAGATCCAGGTTTCCTTCCTCAGGTCCTGAACCTTTTGAAAGGCGAAGGCGGCGGCTATCTGGTCGAATAACATAGTTCGCACCACAAGGGCTTTGCAGATCTGGCCTTTGCGGTCCGACACGAATGATGCTTTTTAGTTCATCGATATTGAATGTCGTTACCTGAACAGGGATCGTCATTTCATTTGCAATGCTCAGTGGAATACCTACCTCATTCACAGAAAGCATTGGATTTGGAGAGATCACGGTACGTGATGAGAAGTTCACACGCTTTCCTGAGAGAGAGCCACGAAAACGCCCATCTTTTCCTTTTAAGCGCTGGGACAGGGTTTTGAGTGGACGCCCACTCCTATGACGGGCAGGCGGGCATCCTGCGACTTCATTGTCATGATAGGTTGTGACATGGTACTGGAGCAGTTCCCAGAGATCCTCGATAATCAGCTGTGGCGCACCAGCATCTTGGTTTTCCTTAAAACGCTGATTGATACGAATAATGTCTACCAATTTATGTGCCAGATCATCCTCAGATCGCTGACCATTCTCAAGAATAATAGACGGACGCATCGTTACCGGAGGCACTGGAAGCACTGTCAAAATAGTCCATTCCGGACGTGCAACACTCGGCTCAATGCCGAGGTGGCGAAGATCCTCGTCTGGAATCTTTTCAAGGCGGGCACGAATATCGGCAGGTGTTAATTTACTCTCGATCTTTTTGCCACGCTCGTCAAGAGTAACCTCTGAAAAGGTTGTTGGCTTTTCAAAGTTGATTTTTAACTGCTGTTCCCCACAATAAGGACATACTCGCTCTTTCTTGACATCTTTTTCAGTCAGAGAATCGCCTGTTGCTTCATCTTCCGGGCCGATGATTTTTTGAATCTCTTCAGGAGATAATAGCAGATGTCCACACTCGCGGCACGTTACGCGAAGCAACTTTCTGATAAGACGAGTATATCCCACATGAATAACTGGCTTTGCAAGTTCAATATGGCCAAAGTGGCCAGGACATTCACCTGCCTTCTGACTGCATGTTTTGCAGCGAAGACCTGGATCAATAACCCCAAGATGGAGATCCATCAACCCTTGGGGATACGGAAAACCATCATCATCATATGTGTCAGCCCAGATAATTTTTCTGACACTCATCTGACGGATCTCTTTGGGAGAGAGGAGACCAAATTCTATTCTTCCAACACGTTTTGGGCTTGGCATCTTTTATAATCCTTTTTTCTCGATCACACAAGACCGATATTCATACCCCATACAAACAAAGTAGTGCATCATATCCTGATTAGACAACATCTTCAAGCCGCATACGAGGAGCAATAGTCATACTCTTCATCTCATCAAGCAGGAGTTTGAAGGCATAGCTCATCTCAACAGGATAGATATCCGTATCAGCACCACAGTTCAAGCAGCGGGTTGCATTTAATTTCTTATCGAGCATGGCAACCATACCGCAGCGGGCGCAGACATACTCCTCAACTTTATCAGACTCTTCAAGCAGACGCTCTTTCAATGCCATTGCAGCACCGTGGCCAATCATGACATCACGTTCCATCTCACCAAAACGAAGACCTCCCTCACGTGCACGACCTTCTGTCGGCTGACGTGTAAGAACCTGCACAGGACCTCTGGAACGTGCATGCATCTTGGAAGAGACCATATGATAGAGTTTTTGATAGTAAATGACACCAACATAAATATCCACTGAAAATTGTTTGCCGGTGATACCATCCCACATTGCTTCACGACCAGTATGTGAAAAGCCAAAGCGTTTCAGAGAACTTCGAAGGCTTTCTTCGTTTTCTCCTGAAAATGCAGTTCCATTAATACGGCGTCCTTCGAGGGAACCAACCTTGCCACCAAGCGTTTCAATCATGTGACCAACAGTCATACGTGATGGAATTGCATGTGGATTAACGATAAGGTCTGGAGACATACCACTCGCAGTAAATGGCATATCAACAGAAGGAACGATGAGGCCAATAACTCCTTTCTGCCCGTGGCGTGATGCAAATTTGTCACCAACCTCAGGAATACGAAGGTCACGGGTTCTGACCTTAACGAGCTTTGAATTATTCTCTCCCTCGGTCAGGATAACAGTATCAACCACGCCATGCTCATTTGAACGCATGGTGACGGAGGTGTCACGACGCTTTTCAACTGATACGAGATCCCCGGTTGGTTCTTCCAGGAATCGTGGAGGAGATGTTTTTCCAATGAGCACGTCTTTTTCACGAACAATCGTTTCAGGATTAATGATTCCATCATCATCTAGATTGGCATAGTAGTCAGAGCCATGTGTTCCGGTTACATCCTCATTCGGAACCTCGATACGATCGATCTGACCTCCGGGATATCGACGTTCTTCCCCATCATATGTTCTAAAAAAGTGCGATCTGCCAACGCCACGTTCAATTGCCCCTTTATTAAATATGAGGGCATCTTCAATATTGTATCCTTCATATGAAAGAACTGCAACCACAAGGTTCTGACCGGCAGCACGATCATCAGAGCCGATCATCTTTGAAGTCTGAGTATAAATCAGGGGCTTTTGCACATAATGCAATTGATGGCCTCTGGTATCCGGGCGTAATTTCATATTTGCAGATGCAAAGCCAAGGGCCTGCTTAATCATACCTGCCCCCATGGTTACACGGGGACTTGCATTGTGCTCAGGGAATGGAACATGTGCTGCACCAATACCAAGAATTAAAGCAGGATCTATCTCAAGATGTGTGTGGCTGGGAGTAAGATCTTCCTGATTGATGGCAATGAGCAGATCTTCCTCTTCTTCCGCATCGATAAACTCAATATATCCTTTTTTGACGAAATCTTGAAACGTAGATACCCCGTTTGCCATATTGTCAATATCAGATTGTTTGAGAATAGGAAGGCCGTCTTTGACAACAATTAATGGCCTGCGAGCGCGTCCACGATCTGTGTGAATAATGACGTCTCCATTGAAGACTTTATGCGAACAATTAACCTCTGTAGATATCAAACCCTGACGACGCATCTGACGTACGCGTTGGACAAGGCCATCTGGCTCATCTGTAAGTCCAATTAATGCTCCATCTACAAAGACACGAGATTTCTTTTCAACACGAATATTCATCGAACTTCTCCTCGGATCTGTTCAACACCAAGAGAATAGAGCATGCGTATTACATCCTCGTCTACTGGAACCCCTCTACTGATTTCAACCATTTGAGCGAAGTTTTTCACAAGCCCACAGTTCGGACCTTCTGGAGTCTCACTTGGGCAGATGCGACCCCATTGCGTTGGGTGCAAATCACGGGCTTCAAAATGAGGCTGGGAACGTGACAATGGAGAAATAACACGACGGAGATGAGAAAGGACACTCATATGATCCACGCGATCGAGGAGTTGTGAAACACCTGTTCTCCCACCGACCCAATTTCCAGTTGCGAGCGGGTGTAATAGGCGTTCTGTAAGTACATCAGCACGCACAGCAGTTGTAATAGAAAGATCGCGGTGTCTCATACTGGCGCGTTCTAACTGATATTTTATATCACGTGTCAATCTGTTTAGAGAAATTCGAAACAGATCTTCCATAAGATCGCCTGCAAGTTTCAGGCGCTTATTTGAGTAGTGATCTTTATCATCAATTCTTCTTTTGTTTAAAACGAGATCAAAACAGGCTTCTGCCATACGTCCGAGGAAATGAGCTTTTGCAAGGCGCACACCATGTACAAGTGACATGCACTCAGGATCCTCCTCCTCAACGTGGCGAGGCATCATATAATTGAGATGTGGAAGCAAATAGTTGTCAAGCACGAATTCAGCGCGCTTTCGTTGATAGTCGCGCGTCTGATTTGGCGCAAGTTTCTTTCCGACATACATAATGCCACACTCAACAGTGTCGCACTCACTCTCTTCAAGATTCTGCATCATGAATGTGAGAATCTCTTCATCACCAGATACTGCTGTCACGACCTCCTGA